>CAZMAC010000037.1:0-12919 GCA_964564085.1 uncultured Hyphomicrobiaceae bacterium | reverse complement strand
AGCATGTCGAATGATTAGAGGTAAAGATGGCCGGAGCCGGAGCGCGCGCGGGCGGGCGCTTCGTCGATGGTTTGTCCGAGCACGAAGTGATTGCCGAGCACCCGCATGGCCTGACGGGTTGCGGTGCGCAGGGTCGGCAGACCAACCCGCTTGGCGAGCTGGCCGATAATGCTTTCCGGCGTCTCGCCAGGGCGGATGATGCGCGCCGACAGGCCGAGCGCCCAGGCCGAGGCATTGACGAGAAGCGCGTGGGACTTGGCCTCGTGATGGACGAAATCCCCCTGGCCGAGCTTGTCCTCGATCAGTCGGTCGGCGGTTGTGGAATCGGGCACGCGCAACAGCGCCTCGGCAAGAACCATCAGGGCAAGGCCTTCGCGGGTCGAGAGCGAATATTCCTGGAGCATCTCCTCGACGCCGCCAAACCCGCCGCCCTCGGCCCGGATGGCCTCGATGAAATTCCGCGCCCGCTTCTCGATCGCCGCTTCAGCGCCTGAAGAAATATCCGTCGCGCTGATCAGGCGGCGCGCAATGGCGACGTCATCCGCAGCGTAAGGGGCATCGAATTTCGGCAGCTTCTCGGAAAGTGTCATTCCGGCCTCATAAGTCATCGTGATCGAGATGCAGGCTGTACGCTCAAACCTGATTAACCCGGTGTCCGCCATCGACGGAAATCGTGCTTCCCGTCATATAAGCGCCTGCATCGGACATGAGCAGCAGCAGCGGCCCTGTCAACTCCTGGTAATCGCCGTAGCGACCCATCGGTATCCTGTCCTTGATCTTGGCAGCTTTTTCGCTGCGCAGAAAGTCGCGGTTGAGATCGGTCTCGAAATAGCCCGGCGCTATGGCGTTCACGCGGATGCCATGCCCGGCCCATTCCAGCGCCATTTGCTGGGTAAGCTGAACGACGGCGGCTTTGGAGACGGCGTATGCCGAAACGCCCGCGCCCTGACGAAAGCTCATCAGCGAGGCGATATTGACGATGCTGCCGCCCGTCCCGCGCTGGACCATATGCCGCGCGGCCTCACAGCCCACGGCCCAGACGCCTTTAAGATTGGTGTCCAGGACATGATCCCAGCTTTGCTCGCTCTGCTCCAGAAGCGGCACGCGATCGGTGACGCCGGAATTGTTGACCAGCCCGTCAAGGCCGCCCGTCACCGACATGGCCTCCGCGACGCCATCGCGCACTGACGCCATGTCGGTGACGTCCATCCGCACCCAATGCGCTTTCCCGCCGTCATTTTTGATCTCCGCGACGAGCGCCTCCAGCGGGGCCTCGCGGCGGGCGGCGCCGATAATCGTTGCCCCGGCTTTGGCCAGGCTGATCGCGAAATGACGGCCAAAGCCCTCACTCGACGTGCCCGTGATCAGGATGACCTTTCCCGACAGATCGAAAAGATTTTCCATTGAGATCTCCTTGATTGGGCGTGATGCTTTTAACGAAGTTTCAGACTTTCAAAGTTTGCTGGGCGATACGAAGCCCTTCGCGAACACAGTCACAAACCCGCGCGATATCCTGCTCGTCATTATAGGCGTGGATTGCAAATCGGAGCTGGCCGCGCCGGATGGTGTGGATGACTTTGCAAGCGAGCAGATGCTCTGAGAGCGGGCCGATCAGTGGATCGCTCGAAAATCCGTGTCCGCCGAAATCGAGTTTGCCGGCGGTCAGGATGTGGGATTGCGCAGGCCCATGTGCCGGGACGGCCGAGGGCAAACCGGCTTCGGTCAATCCCTCGTGAAGCATCGCCGCCAGGCGGAGAACGCGCGCTTCAATCTGCTCCGGTCCAAGGTCCCAGAGAAGATCCAATGATCTGTCCGCGGCATAAGCGCCCGCGAGATTGAAGCTGCCGACTTCAAAACGGCGGCTGTCCGGCAGCAGCTCATAGTCGAGGCTGCCCATTGTCGAATGATCGTCTTCCTTATTTACGACGGCCGGTCTCGACAAATAGGCGGGCTCAAGCCTGTCGATCCAGCGGGACGCGGCGTAGAGGAAGCCGAAGCCGTAAAGACCGAGCAGGCCTTTCGAGGTCGATGTGACGAAGCCGTCAATGGGCTCCGATGAAAAGTCGTGTTTCAGGATGCCGGCCGACTGCACGCCGTCGACAAGAAGGAAAACGTCGCGTTTCCGGCAGACCTCACCGAGCTGCCAAACGTTCGACCGGTGGCCCGGCGCAAAGGTGACGGACGAACAGGTCATGAGACGGGTGTTGCTGTCCATCGCGGCAATCATGGCTTCGACATCGAGCTGTCCATCCGCTTTCGCTTTCACCGTGCGGATTTCAACGCCGCGGCGTTTCAGGCGCAGCCACGGATAGATGTTGTTCGGATGTTCGGCGTCGAGCGTGACAACGACATTCTCGCCCTCTTTCCAGGGAAAGGACCAGGCGAAAATATTCGCGCCATCGGACACATTGCGGATTGCGCCGATCGTCTCGGCCGGTGCATTCACGAGCCGGGCAAATTTTTGCTTCGCGCTCGTAACATGAACCTCGTGGCCGGTCCTGGTGGCGGAAGCCATGGCAAGACGGTCGAGAAATATGTCAATCGCGGCGCGAACCTCGTGATGAAGGATCATCTTGTCGCAAACCGAAAGGTAGGTCACCTCCCGAAGCGCCGGGAAGCCGCCTCTGAAACGCTCAAATATGTCTGCAGACTGACCGACACGACTCAAACTATGCTCCATAAGATATCTTTCTTTTCCACTTGCGGCAGGCGTTTGCAGGGACCACCGCTTGATTAGAGAACCTGACTTAAGAATTCCTGCGTTCGTTCGTTTTCCGGATTGCTGAAGAAGTGATCGGGCGCTGCCGCCTCCACGATCTCGCCGTCATCCATGAAGACGATGAGATCGGCAACTTTGCGGGCAAATCCCATTTCATGGGTGACGCAGATCATCGTCATGCCGGCCTGGGCAAGCTCGATCATGACGTCGAGCACCTCATTGATCATTTCAGGGTCCAGCGCCGAGGTCGGCTCATCGAACAGCATGAGCTTGGGGCGCAGCATCAGGGCGCGTGCAATGGCGACGCGCTGCTGCTGGCCGCCGGAAAGCTGGCCCGGATATTTCCGCGCCTGTTCGGGAATTTTAACGCGCTCCAGAAGCTCCATCGCTTGCGTCTCGGCTTCGGATTGGGGCACGCTCTGGGCAAGCACCGGCCCCAGCGTCAGATTTTCCAGAACGGAAAGATGCGGGAACAGATTAAAATTCTGCAAAACCATGCCGACTTTGCGCCGGACCGTCTCGATCTTGCGCACATCCGGCGTCAGCAAAGTGCCATCTACGATAATGTCGCCTTCCTGATGCTCCTCCAACCGGTTCACGCAGCGGATCAGCGTCGATTTTCCGGAACCGGACGGCCCGCAGATCACAATGCGCTCGCCGCGTCCCACCGTCAGATTGATGTCGCGCAGCACATGGAAATTGCCGAACCATTTGTGAACCGCGCGCATCTCCACGATCTGGCCGGTTTCGTCCTCAAGATCATCGCGATCCTGCATTTCGGTCATAGATTGCGCCCCCTGGCCAGATCGCGTTCGATATATTCGCTATATTTTGACATTGCGAGACAGAAAACGAAATAGAGCAGGAAAATGAAGAGGTAAGCCTCGATCGCATAAAGCGCCCATAGGGGGTCCTGCAACGAAGTGGATGTCGCGCGCAGCACGTCGAAAAGGCCGATAATGCTGACGAAGGTGGTGTTCTTGAAGGCCCGGATGATGTCATTCATCAATGCGGGCAGCACGATGCGCAGCGCTTGAGGCAGGATGATGCGGCTGGTCTTCTGCCAATAGTTGATCCCGATGGAGTCGGCTGCCTCATATTGGCCTTTCGGGATCGCCTGAAGCCCGCCGCGCACGACTTCGGCCGCATAGGCCGCAAAGAAGAGCATCATACCGATTTGTGCACGGATGAATTTATCGATCGTAACGCCTTCCGGCATGAACAGCGGAAACATCAGCGACGCCATGAACAAAACGGTAATCAGCGGGACGCCGCGGACGATTTCGATGAAGCCAACGCATAACGCACGGATGGCGGGCAGCGAGGAGCGCCGTCCGAGCGCCAGCAAGACGGCGGCCGGCATGCCGCCAACGACGGTACCGATGAACATCACCAGCGTTAAGGGCAGCCCGCCCCATCGATGCGTACCGACCGGCTCCAGACCAAAAACGCCGCCAAGCATCAGAACCAGAACAACCACAGTGGCCAGGAGCCACCCGCCAAACAGCCAGTACGACCAGAACCGCTTGAATGCCGACAGCACGGCCATCCCGACAATGATGGCGATAACGAGCACGCCGCGCCAATGCTCATCATAGGGGAATGTTCCAAACAGCATGACGCGGTATTTTTCCGGTATGACAGCCCAGCAGGCTCCGGCGGTCTCGCGGCAGATTTGAGGTGTCTTCGTGTACCAGATGGCGTCGACAACCACCCACTGAATAAGGAATGGCAGCGTGAGGAATAGGAGCCACAGCACCAGCAGCGTGAGAACGGTGTTGAAGAAACTGCCGAAAAGATTGCGGCGCAGCCACAGCACTATTCCGCGATCTTCAACAGGCGGTAGACGCCTCGGGGAACTGGCGGGAGCGGCAAAGGAAACGGTGCTTCGCGCAGCCATCTTCATCGCTCCGTAATCTGTACATAGCGGTTATAGAGGTTCATAGCCGCTGCGATTGAGAAGGAGATCGAAAGGTAGATGGCCATCATGATCCCGATCGCCTCGATGGTATGGCCGCTCAGGGTAATGATGGTGTTGTTGACGTTGAACAGCTCCGGATAGCCGATCGCCACGCCAAGCGAGCTGTTCTTGACCAGACTGACATATTGTGCGGCGGCGGGCGGCACCATGACGCGCAGCGCCTGCGGCAGAATGATCTTGCGATAGGTGTCCGACGGTTTCAGTCCGATCGAGCGCGCCGCTTCGATCTGGCCGCGATTGACGGATTGAATGCCGGACCGGACGATCTCGGCAATGAAGGCTGCGATGTAAAGCGACAGGCCGAGCAGCAGCGCCAGAAATTCCGGTGAAAGCGAAATGCCGCCGCGAAAGTTGAAGCCCTGAAGGCTTGGGATCGAAAAACCCGTCGGCGCGCCGAGCAGGGTCCAGACAGCGATCGGAATACCGACAATCAGCGCCACCATCCATTTGCTGACAGGCACGTTATGTCCCGTCTGGCGTCGGCGCATATCGGCCCAGCGCAAAAGCGCAAAGGCAAGCGCGCAGGAGAGCAAGAATGACGCAAAAACAATGGTAAAAACGCCGCTTTCGGCCGGCCATGGCAGGACAAGGCCGCGATTGCTGATGAAGACGGCATCAGCGATGGAAATGGCCTGCTTGGCGATCGGCAATTGGGTAATCAGCGTGTACCAGAAAATCAGCTGGACCAGTTGCGGGGTGTTCCGGAACAGCTCGACATAGCCGGAGGCCAGCGTTCTGATGAGGATGTTGGATGACAGGCGCGCAATGCCGACGATCAAACCCAGAATTGTGGCGAACACGATACCGAAAATGGAGACTTTGATCGTGTTCAGGACGGCGGCGCCGTAAGCTCTCAGAAAACTATCGGTCGATGTGAAGGCAATAGGCGCTTCGCCGATGTCGAAGCCTGCCATTTCAAAAAGAAAGTCAAAGCCTGTTGAAATGCCCTGCCGCTGCAGCGCGTCCTGCGCGTTGCCGACCAGATAAAAGGCGCCCCAGATGATGACGGAAACGACGAGGATCTGATAGGCCCAGGCGCGGAAGCTGACATTGTGCCAGATATCACGCAAACTCAGGCGAGACCGGCTAGGCGGTGGCCTTTGGCGAATATTGGCGGCCGATGTTTGAGACATTTCACACAACGTAATACAAGTGACGGGGCGCAGAACGCCCCGTCAGTGGTTCGATTCAAACATTTGCATCCCACTTGCAGCAGGCACTTTCGCAAATGTTTGTATCTCAAGAACCACTAGCAAATTATTGATTCTAGTGGAGCTTTTGAATTTGACATTTGAAAATGAGGTCTGCTGCGAATGGGGATCAAATGCCAAATTCGCTCCACTAGTTCGATCGTCATGAGCCATGCTCGCGCACAGGGCTCTTAAATCCATTCAGGCTCACTTGAATGGAGGCGAGTAAAGCAGACCGCCCTTCGTCCAAATATCGTTGATGCCGCGTGCAAGCTTAAGTGGGGAGCCGTCGCCAACATTGCGGTCAAAGACTTCGCCGTAATTGCCGACCTGCTTGATGACGCGGTAAGCCCATTCATTATCCAGCCCGAGCGCCTCTCCAAGCTTGCCTTTCACGCCAAGCAAACGCTGCGTTTCAGCGTCGTCGGACGATTTCTTCTCATCGACATTCTTTGAGGTTACGCCAAGTTCTTCGGCCGTCATCATGGCGTAAACCGTCCAGGCGACAATGTCTTTCCACCCGGCATCGCCCTGGCGAACGACAGGCCCCATTGGGTCCTTGCCGTAAATTCCAGGCAGGATGATGTAATCGTTCGGGTTCGATGCCACCGTTGCCCGTGCCGAACTCAGGCCGGAGGTCGATTGAATATGAACGTCGCACCGCCCCCCGAAGAAGGCCGTGTTCAATTCGTTCTTATCCTCGATCACGACCGGCTTGTATTCCAGCCCGTTTGTCCGGAACACATCAGCCGCCACCTTTTCCGATGTGGAGCCGGGGAGCACGCAAACCGTTGCGCCGCCGAGATCCTTCACAGATTTGACGCCGCTGTCTTTTTTCACCATGAACCCCTGGCCATCGTAAAAAGTCGGAGCGACGAAATCCGCGCCGAGCTCCGTATCGCGGCTGAGCGTCCAGGTCGTATTGCGGGTCAGCACGTCAATCTCCGACGTTTGAAGCGCGGTGAAGCGTGTCTGGCTTGTCAGTTTGACAAACTCCGTCTTGCTTGAATCGCCTAATACGGCGGCGGCAATCGCTCGACACGTATCCACGTCAAGCCCCTGCCATTCGCCCTTGCTGTCAAGTGCAGAAAAACCTGCACGGCTTCCATTGGCCCCGCAAATGACTTTTCCGCGTGCCTTAACGGCGTCCAATGTCGGACTTGCTGCATGGACGGTATTTGTTCCTATTGCCACAATGCTGAGTGCCGCTGCTGTTACTACGAACCACTTCATAGCTTGACTCCATCTCCAGTAATCCAGTGTTCCAGTCATAATGATTTATTGTCTAAATTCTTATAGTTATTTGCTTCCCGGTCAAAAGGCTCCACTATCATTGATGATCGTAAAAGCCCCATTCGGAAAGCCAGCCCTCTTCGAAGATGATCGCCCATGAGTTGCTGGGCGTGCTGACCGTTACGGCTTACAATTGCCTGTGCGATTTCGGCGTGTTCGCCGAGACTCTCCATGACACGCTCCGGGCTGTAATGCCGCGGTAAGCCGAAAGCGATGTGGAAGCGCAGACGGATCGGCCGGTAGATTTCCATGAGCATCCTGTTTTTGGCGCTACGGAAAATTTCAACATGAAATTCGGCGCCTTCGTCATGGAGGCTCGTGGTTTTGAACTCATTAGGGGAGTTGAGCGCGGCCTGAAACTTTTGCGCATATTCTTGCAATTTTTCCGTCGCGCCATTTTCGGCGGCGAGGACGCAGGCAAGGCCCTCGATGGCAAAGCGCACCTGATATATTTCCTGAATGTCTTCAAGGGAGAGCGACCGGACGAATGTACCGCGTGCAGGATGTGTCTCGAATACGCCCTCCCTGACGAGGTCTCGTATCGCCTCTCGGATGGGCGTGCGTCCCAGATCTAAGAAAGCCGCAAGTCCACGTTCCGATATTTGCGTGGTCTCTGACAACTTACCCGCCAAAATGAGGTCAACCAGTTTGTTGTATGCTCGGTCGCGATCCAGACTTTTTTGCTCGAGCATGATACGCCGTTACACGCAGTACCACTGGTATGCCACTACAACACCAGCAAACTGTCAGTGCTTCGATATTCACGTTAACTATAGAGATTATTACATAAAAAACCGCTTTCCGGGAATAAATCATGTGTCTGGTCCCGGAAAAAGTGGCTTAAAATCATATCACTGGCGGGCTGCAGTCGTTTGACGCCACTTCTGAAACTCTTTGAAGAGAGCTTCTTTTGTCTTCTCGTCCAACGATGTATTACCCTGGCCTTCGAGAAAGCTTGAAAACTCTTTCCGCAATGACGGATTGCTCGCCAGCGAAGAGCCGTTCGCCTTGAGCCACTCCTCAGCGGCCGGAAAACGCGTCCAGCCGGGAAGCGTGGCGGCTAGATTCACATCATCCCATTTCCGATGTCGCTTCTTGTCAGCCAGTAGCTTATCGATTCCCGAGAAGAAGGCTTCAACGAATTGCGCGACGCGCCGATAACGATCCGTTCCCGGCTTCCAGGCGTAGGATGCGAGAACGACGCCGATGGCCGGTGTCTCAATCGTTTGCCCTTCCGGAATGATTTTTGGATATTGCTTGTGCGTGAGCTTGGCCGGCAAGTGCGAGTCAAAAATCGGATCCTCGAACGGCACGGCCAGAAGTTTGTGGAACTCAGGATCAAATGAGTCCTCAAAATCCTTCATCGGGCTGGCCGTCGCCCGGATGATGGCAGACATCTCGCCGTTCTTGACCGCTTCTAAACCTTGGAAGAAATTTATTTTGATGGCCTCAGCCGGTTTAACACCGAATTTCGAAAGAAGGTCCTGCCCTGTCACGTGAGCGCCGCCGTGAAATCCGACCTTTTTGTCTTGCAGATCTTGCAGCGAGTTGATGGTCTTGTCGGTAACGACGTGAAACTCTTCTTCATAGAGGCGCGCTATATACTGCAACCGATATTCAAGATTCTCGAACAGAGGCTGGCCATTATACGTGTCCAAAGAATTGGACATAACAATGCCAGCATCGACGCCTTTCAAATATAGGATATCCCGGATATTTTGTGAGCCGCCTTCCCCGATGATCGGCAAAATCCTCAAGTTGTGGCCGTCATTTACGGTTCTTGCGATGTCATCAACAAATTGAATGTATGAACCGGACAGACTGGCACCAAGAACAGTCACAGTATTGCGATTGATGATTTGCTGATATTCATCTTGAGTATTGGCGGGGGCCCGGGGAACTGGTGAAGCTGTCTGCGCCAGCGAAACGCTGCCATATAGTGCGCATGCCGCGCAAACCAAAATACCGCCAATAGACTTCGGTAGAAAACGGAGACCGTATTGCGTAACGTATTTCATTCGGCAACCCCATAATTTACACAGTTAATCGATCATTCGGCTTGCTTGTTTTAGTTACTTAGATCCTCTTAATCAGTGCACCATGAAACATCGCCTTTTTTGAAGTCGATCATTTTGGGCGTACATAATCTTTGAAGTATGTCGACATATTGACGATCACGCTGAAAACCGAAGTAAGCACAGTTCCCATATGCAGTTCAAATCGTCCTCAAACCCATCTCAATAATAGCCGTCTCGGCTTGTCCGTAGCTGCACCGATGTCGCTCTAAGCAAGTTGAACTCCCGTTGAAAATGAAAAACAAAATTGGGCTCGATTTCAGCGTTGACTTAACGCCTGCATGCGAGCTGCTGCTTGTTCAGACCCTAACTCCTGCGCAGTTTTATACCATTTTCTGGCAAGCTCAAGATCAGACTCGATACCGCCCAAAATGACGAGCTGATCGAGTTGTGTTGGGTCATATGTCCGGCCAAGCAGGAGAGCTGCATCAGCCGATCCGATTTCTGCGGCGCGCGTATAAAAAAGCCTTGCGGCATTGATCCTGCCGTCGCGCAAATTAACGTTCCCTCGTTCGATCAAGGTGGCGATCCGTCTTTTATCGTCCTCGCTAAGCAATGGCAGCGGGTCTCCCTTGGAAGTAGTGATCGTCGGCTCCGGCTCTTCCTGATCGGACGGCTCTGCTTCACCGCTATCGGCTCCGGCATCCGCGGACGGCTCCTCGACGTCAACGCTCGCCGGCAAGGCGCTGGCTGCCGGTGAGGCGGTACCGGCTTCAGGCTCACCGGTGCCGTCGAGGGCCGTCGATACGATCGGCGCATCCGGGTCGGTCGCATTCGGGGCGACGATGAAACGGGTTGAGGCTTTTAGAAGCGATTTGCCGCCCAATGTAACAAGGGCAACCTCGATTTGCGCCTCATATTCGTCATCCGGCGGCGTCGTGATGAGCGCATCGGATATGGAAGACGCCTTGATAACCCACGTTCCTGAAGGAAAAAGCCGCCCTTCTGACAGGGTTACATTTGAAGGGACACCGCGCAGGAGAACCCAGATCCGGTCAAGCTCGCCCTCATCTGACTCGATCTGAATAGGAAGGGATGTTTCGTTTCCGCTTTTTACGTAAACAAGCGGCGGGACTTTCATGGTCAATGAGGGCGGCGGTGACTGAGCGAGGGCCGAGCTATTAAAAAGCACCTGAACGCACAAGATCAGTGAGCAAATCAATTTTGCCGATGAAGAAAACAAAAAAATTGGTTTCATCTGCCCTCTCAAGAGCGATGGCCAAAGATTAACAGCTCAGTTTGTGTTTTGCACCATTAACTCACCGCGCATTAAAAAAAGATATTCCGGAGCAATGCAAGCCCAATTAAGTCGCTTGAAAATGCTCAAAATGTACAGAATACGCTATATCTTTTGTGCTTGGTCGACGAACAGCAGGCATACATCACTTCGAGTGAGGAATTGGTCGGGATTAAACGATTTGCCGTCGCCTGTACAGCCATCCGATGCCGCGACGAATATGAGTGGTTGAACTGATTGCGGCGATCAAATTGCTTCATGGCGAGTCAGCGATCAACATAACTGTACGAACCTGAATTCGGCATAAGTGAGATGTTTTCTTAAAGCGTAACTCTCAGTTTTTTAGACCATACTTTAGGAATTTCATTGCCGAAATGCAATCTTAGGTTTTGTTATCTATATTTACAATTTAAAAGAGAATCCGGCTGCCGACTGCCATATGTTAGATGCAGAACCAAAAGATTTGGCTGGCCGATCCCCGAAATGTACTCAAGATCCGCGTTCATAAGCGCGGCGGCGCCCTGCATGAATTTAAAAACGAAGAAGATGCAGACCCACCAGCGCCAAAGTTCCTGTTAAAACGCCGAAACCCATATGACGTCTGGCAAGAAAATAGATCGAAACACCAAATCCGAAAGCGCCGAGGCGGACAATCGCGCTCATATCAGCTAAAGCCCCCGGCGGGAAAATGATGAGGCGGGAAATCAGTCCTGCAACAAGTGCGGTCGAGACATATTTTACCC
Source organism: uncultured Hyphomicrobiaceae bacterium (assembly GCA_964564085.1). Lineage (GTDB taxonomy): Bacteria > Pseudomonadota > Alphaproteobacteria > Rhizobiales > Rhodomicrobiaceae > JAHQVI01. The sequence continues at coordinate 1,681 of CAZMAC010000037.1, read as the reverse complement.
ATAATATAATCGTTCCGTCTTCTGAAAGACCTGCAGAGAGAACGAAACCGGTCAATCGCCATATTGCCGTCGCAGCCACACCGGCGACGAGAATATAGATCATGACATTGCCGGAGGCGATCACGATTGTCTCCGCTGCTTTGATAGTCGGCTTGCAAAAAAGAAGCTGAGTGAGCCGCCGACCAATCCTGTGAGCAGCAGATCGAAACCGGGAATGAAGATATGAAAAACGGGTCCGAGCAGGAGCCCGAGTACGATCGGCATCAGCGCCGCCGCTTCTTTAACGCCGGCAAGCATAGATAAGAGGAAATAAAGCGGCATCATAAATAAAAGAGCGCCAGCAACCGTCGTTGGAACATTACCCGCGAGCAGGAAGCCGATCATAGCGCCGCATGAAGAGACGCAAACCAGCAACCCGGCAATGCCGAGCGAATAAGCTGCACGCAAATGACGCGGCAAGCGCGAGGCCCGGCGCATGCTCTCCAGCCACATTGTCACGGCGACGAACGCGGCCACAAGGAGCTCCATCCATTTCGGGACCTGCTTGTCCCGGATCATTGGGAGAAGCGAGACTGTCATCGGCAAAAGACGCACACTTGTGGCCGTGACGGCAATGGCTGCAGTAAGAATGGATGCGCCCCGCGCCATTTCGTCGACAAGCACGACCTGCCCTGGAAGTGCGAAAATGAAGACCGACATGAAAAGCGTATCGAGCCAGGACAAACCCGTCTCGCTCGTCAACGCGCCAAAGCCGACAAATGTCGCAAACAAAATGAAAGGGGGGATAAAGGGGGTTTCGTATACACCTCGCCAAAGGGCTGTGCGCTGTGTTGCTTGTGTATACCAAGCCGGATCAGATGCTTCTGATCCCGTACCAATTCGATCCATGCAATAAGACCATCGTAAACTTTTCTCAGTCGCAAACAACTAATAATAATATGATTGCGAAGAAACAATGCTATGACAAATAATATTTCTAGTTCGAAAAATAGAAAAATCAGACGATACGGTTTTTTATTAGGTTAGCGCATTTATTAATGGATCCATTAATTCCTTGGTCCTGTTGATTTTGCTTATAGCACATAAGTTATCTTAGTCATCAATTCTGGATTTATTGGGGCATTAGAGGCAGTCCACTCAAACCATCAGTAATGATTGGGTCAAGCAGTTTGACGCGGGATAATTGTCGCCGCCGACATGCTGGAATAAAAGTCACAAGCGAATCGGTCGCCCCGGCCTGAACCGGGACAATCTGCTGAGGCTGCACAGCTATGGTGCGAGCGGCACCTTTGGCACAATGCTTGAGCGGCTTCCGCCCGGTTTTGCCGGACCGTTTTGAGATGGGGGCGCCTTTTTCGAACTGCGCGCGCTTCCCTTTTTCGAAGATGGCCGTTTGGGCTTTGTCTTCTTCGGTGGGGCTCCGCCATCGGGACCGTTGCCGCTGTCTCCATCTTCATTGCCGGATTTTTTCGGCTTTTCCCGCGACTCGACAATCTCAAAGCCAAGCACTTTCTTGCCGCTCTCTTGCGTCTGCACGACAACGCGAACGGTGCCCCCGCCTTCGAGCTTGCCGAAAAGCAGCTCCTCCGCCAGAGGCTGCTTGATATGCTCCTGGATCACGCGGGCCATGGGCCTGGCGCCGAACTGTACGTCATATCCTTGCTCGATCAGCCACTCGCTT
>CAZMAC010000036.1:0-13422 GCA_964564085.1 uncultured Hyphomicrobiaceae bacterium | reverse complement strand
GGGCACGCCGCGCACCTCGTACCACTGCCGCGTCACCCCATAGCCCTGATCGGCTCCATCGTCCAAAACCTGTCTCAGCGCAATTCTTGCCCCGATAAATCTCCCTTTTAAACGTTGGCCCGTTCTTGCGCCAAAGCAACCACGCCGGGCAATTCACGCCCCTCAAGCCATTCCAGAAATGCACCGCCCGCAGTCGAGACATATGTGAAACGATCCGTAACGCCCGCCATGTTGAGCGCAGCAACAGTATCTCCGCCGCCAGCCACCGAAACAAGCTGACCATTTTGGGTCCGCTCGGCGGCAAGCTTGGCCAGGGCAAAAGTTCCCTCTCCGAATGGCGGCGTCTCGAATGCGCCGACGGGACCATTCCATAACAGCGTCTTCGCGTTTTTGATCCTCTCGCTGCTATCCTTGACCGATTTTGGACCGATATCGAGGATCATGCCATTCTCTGGGATTTGCGTTACGGGATAAACTTTGTTGGGTGCGTTTGCTTCGAATTTTTCGGCGACGACCGCATCTGATGGCAGAACGATCCGGCACCCTGTCTCTGCCGCACGCGACATGATTTCTTCAACCGTGTCGGCAAAATCAGGCTCGCAAAGGGATTTGCCAACAGAGCACCCTTGGGCGTGCAGAAATGTATTGGCCATACCTCCGCCAATAATGAGGATGTCAACCTTGTGCGTCAGGTTGGATAGCAGCGGAATCTTCGTCGATACTTTTGCCCCGCCGACGATTGCGGCAACGGGACGCTTCGGCAGCTCCAAAACGAGCTTGAAAGCCTGTAGCTCGGCCAGCATTTGAGGCCCGGCAAACGAAGGCAGATTATGCGCAATACCGTAAACCGAGGCGTGGGCACGATGGGAAACCGAAAAAGCGTCATTGACAAAAACATCGCCTAAACTGGAAAGCCTGGCGGTGAAGTCGGCCTCGTTTTTCTCTTCACCTGGATAGAAACGTAAATTCTCCAGAACCAAAATCTCACCCGGTTGCATTGCGGCGACTGCCTCTTGCGCCTCAGAGCCAATACAATCTTCCACAAAGCGCACCGGCTTGTCGCTCATCATCGAGTCAAGTTTCTGAGCAACAGGACGCAAGGAGAATTCCGGTTTTTTCTCTCCCTTTGGCCGCCCAAGATGCGAGAGCACAACAACTTTCGCGCCGCGCTCGGTCAATGCTTTGAGCGTGGGAACGAGCCTCTCGATCCGTGTTGCATCGCTGACCTGCCCATTAGCGAGCGGCACGTTGAGATCGGCTCGCACGATGACCCTCTTGCCCGATACATCAACGTCGTCGATGCCTTTGTAGGCTCCGTTGGAAATTATGATAGCCATCGCTGCTACTGCCTTTAGCGCTTGAGTATTGAAACCGCCCAATTGAGGCTTGCCGCGAAAATATGCGATAATTTGCTGTCTTAATACTACTAAAGTCATGTCCGATTTGGAATGGCTTGGCTAGAGGAAATACGGCCGATAAGTGACAAAGGCTTTTTGCCTCATTCAACGGGTATGTTTCGAAGGCCAATATGAAATGTTTTAATCCTGCTTATAATGCCAAAAAAGCTAGAAAAATTGCGCCTCAATTCTTGGCCGGAACTTAGCATAGCGCAGATGTGTTAGATTGAAGCGTAAATTTATCGTTCATATCATCCGAGGAGTCATGAATATGTCATGGAGAGGTGGTAGCCGGGCTTAATGCCTGCCTGACATCGAAATATTATACCTTTGAGACACATCGGCAATGTCCAAAAATAATCAGCTCGCGGAACTCGCCGCCCGAGCAGAAGGACCGCTCTTATTTTGGGGCCGATCGCTACAAAATTTTCGGCAGATTTGCAGTCTGTTTCCGTCAAGTCCTTTCGTCGGCCGCGCAATGAGCTGGGCAATCGCAGACCGCCCGGCGCCTCACGTTGTCGAGCTTGGTGCTGGAACAGGCGCAGTCACCCGCCAACTCATCAGCTACGGCGTTAAGTCTGAGCAACTGACGCTTTTGGAAATCGACTCCCAGCTTGGCGGGCATTTAAGGCGCAGCTTTCCCGAAGTTGATGTGATTATCTCCCCGGCTCAGCAGCTTGAAAAATTATGGCTCAAACGAAATGGGCCACCAGTCGGGGCTGTAATTTCAACAATGCCCATGCGACTTTTCAGTGCAAAAACAATTCTGTCGATCATGCGCAATAGTCTGTCGGTATTGGAGCAGGGCGGGGTCTTCGTGCAGTTCACCTACCGCCAGAAAAGCCCGGTCCCCGAACGGATTTGCGAAGCGCTCGAATTGCAAGGCGAACGCTATTGCCGCGTGTGGATCAATCTGCCGCCTGCTGGGATATGGGTCTATCGAAAGCCTGATTAATCCTTGCGGTCTGAGCGGGCCGACGACTCATAAGCATTTGATATCTCATAATAATCGTTAAATCCGATCCGCTCCCGAAGCTCGCCGAAATCCATTAGCAGCCCGTCTCGCGATCCGTCGGATTTGAGCGCTTCGAGCGCCCCGATCATGGCCATCATTGCCGCCGACATCAGGGTTAGCGGGTAGGCGGCAATGGAATATCCGATATCGAACAAGACATCCCGTGGCAAGTCGGGCGTCTCTCCGCCTTCGACGATATTTGCCATCTTCGGCCCCGGCAGCGACATGCAGACCTCCCGCATCTCAGCTTCCGATTTCGGCGCTTCGACGAAAAGAATATCAGCGCCCAGATTGTGAAATTTTGCAGCGCGCTCAATGGCTTCGCTAAGACCATGCTCATGACGGGCGTCGGTGCGGGCCAGAATAAGAATATCATCCGCTATTTCGGCCCGCGCATCGACGGCCGCCCGAATACGGTCATATGCCTCATCGCGGCTTACAACCGTCTTGCCCGGCGTATGGCCGCAGCGCTTTGGCGCAAGCTGATCTTCGATCATGACTGCCGCGCATCCCGCCTTTGCGAACCCCGCAACCGTGCGCCGAACATTCATCGCGTTGCCGTAGCCCGTATCGCCATCGCCAATCACCGGGAAGTCAACCGCATCGCAAATGTTTCGCAATTGGTCGAGGACCTCGGCGTAGGACATGAGGCCAAGATCCGGCGCGCCAATCCGGCTGGCAGAAGCGGCAAAGCCTGACATGAAGGCCAGCTCAAAACCACTTTGCGCAATCAGCTTCGCAGAGAGCGCGTCGAAACAGCAGGGCATGATATGCAGGCGATTTTCGCTGAGCAAAGTACGAAGACGCGCGGCCGGTTTTTCTTCAGCCTGTTTCATTCGACAGACCTCACAATTTAAAGGGTACGTAAAGCGCCAAATCCGGTATCAGATAGAGAAAAAGCACTGTCAGGAACATCAGCAGCAGGAAAGGCAGTACGCCGCGTGAGACTTCACCGAGCCGCGCCTTTGCGACCGCCTGGATCACGTAAAGATTGAGCCCGACCGGCGGCGTGATCAGCGCGCATTCGACCATAATCACCATATAGTCGCCAAACCAGATTGGATCGATTCCCATCGCATAGGCTGATGGAAGCAGAACCGGCGTCATGATCAGCACCATCGACAGCGCCTCGAAAACCAGCCCCATAATCAGAAGCACGATGCTGATGACAAGGATGAAGATAGCCGGCGTATCGATTGCCGCTGTGATGAAAGCGGAGATATCTTGAGGAATGCGGTAGAGCGTGATGGCCTTGCCGAAAATCTTTGCGCCGGCAATGATGAGCAGAATCGCAACAGTCGTCGCCATGGCTTCAAAGGCCGCTTCCTTGAAAGCCTGCCAGGTCAATGTGCGTAGCACAACGCCGGTAATGATGACGGAAAATGCAAAGCCTACCGCTGCCGCTTCAGTCGGCGTCGCCGCGCCGGAATAAATAACGGCGATGATGAGAACCGCCATGACCACCGATGGCATGGCGCGCAAGGTTGCTTTGCGGCGAACGGCAAAACTGACGGCGGGCTCTGGGGTGTAGCCTCCGAAATATCGGGCGTAAATCATTGCGTAAACGACGAAAAGCAGGAGCAGCAAAAGCCCTGGAACAATTCCGGCAAGAAACAGAGCGAGCACCGACTCTTCGGTCACGAATCCATAAACGATCATCGGGATGGAGGGGGGAATGAGAATGCCCAGCGTACCGCCCGCCGCGAGCAATCCGTAGACGAATTTTTTCTCATAACCACGCGAGATCATCTCCGGGATTGCGACCGTGCCAATGGTCGCGGCTGTCGCGACCGAAGATCCGGATATCGCCGCAAAAACCCCGCAGGAAATCAGCGTCGCTACAGCCAACCCGCCAGGCCAATGACCCACCCACGCCTGAAAAGCTGCGAAGAGATCGCGCCCGACGCCGCCTTTCAGCAAAATATTCGACATCAGAATGAAGAGCGGAACGGCGAGGAGAATGAACCCGTCAAGCGTGGAGAGCACGGCTTGCGGTGCCATGAGCGGGGAAAAACCGCCAAAGAGCAGTAGCGCCAGACCGAGCCCGCCAAGCGCGAAGGCGACAGGCATCCGCAAAAGCAGAAGCGCGAAAAGAACGACGATGATCAGTAGGACGGTCAAAGCCGCTCTCCGCCGCTTACTGCATCGCGACCGCCGAAAGACTGTGCGGCTTCGATCAAAGATTGAACGAAGAGCAGCCCAAAGCCAACGGGGACGGCGAGTTCCGGCACCCAGGCCGGAAGGCCGAGCATGGTTCCCGAGCCGCGTCCGCGGATAAAGCTGTCCCAGAAAATTTCGCCGCCCTTCCAGACGACAACGGCGCTGAAAATCGCAATGAGCAGCATGACAATCCCGTCGAGAACGGTCCGCGCTCTCACGGGCATCTGTGTAACAAGCGCATCAACGACAATATGCCTGCGTGTCTCCAGCGCCCAGGGCATTGCGAGGAGCGTGCCCCAGATCAGACAAAGCTGCGACAGCTCTGCTGCCCAGATCGTCGGGCTGACGAAGAAATAGCGCGCGGCCACTTCCCAGGTCAGCATAATGCCGGTCGCGACGAACATGGCGGCCCCGAGCCAGGCAAATATCAGATTGAGCCGGGACATGATCGCCATTGCGGGCCGCTGGTCATTGAAGGACGGAAAAGAGCCGCCACCAGATAGCTCTGGCGGCGGCATTGGCTATGATTTAGAAATTGCGGGCCGCTTCCAGGATCTGCTTGCCCATATCGCCGGTCGCTTTGACATAGGAATCGTAGACCGGCTGGGAAACCTTTTTCCAGGCCTCGACGTCTTCATCCGAAAGCTCATGGACGCTCATACCGTTTTCCTTGGCAGCGGCATAGGCGTTCGCCTCGATCTTTGACATCTCATCGCGTACCGATTTATCGGCATTAGCAGCAGCTTCGGAAATAATCTTCCGCTGCTCGTCGGTGAGCCCGTCCCACCAGCTTGTGTTGACGACGACGATAAATTCAATGTCGGCATTATTGGTAACGGTGATTGTGTCCATCACCTCCCATAGCTTGCGGGATTTCACACCCGATACACCCGTCATCCCGACATCCACCGTCCCGCGCTGATAGGCGAGATATTGTTCCGAGCCGGCTGTCAAGGTCGGCGCGCCGCCTGCAGCTTCAACGAAATCGCCAAGCGTCTTACCGAAAACGCGCACCTTTTTGCCTTTAAGATCAGTCGGCGTTTTGATCGGTCCGCCATTGGAGAGAAAGATCGCGCCACCATAAGCCTGCCACCAGAGCACGGTCGATCCTGTGCCTTTGATCGCCTCATCGATCGGCTTGCGAACGGGGCTGTCCGGCGCAGTTGCCTTACGCACTTTGTCTTCGGTGTTGAACAGGAACGGCAGATAAAAGACATCGACTGCCGGAATATCGCCGACATAGCGCGTCAAAGACGCAACGCCGGCTTCGATCGAGCCGGAACCAACCGCTTGGGGGACTTCCTTATCTTTGTAAAGCTGCGCGGAGTCATAGATCTGGACGTCGATTTTACCGCCTGACTTTTCTTCGACTTCCTTCTCGAACATCGCCAGATTTTGTCCGAGATGGCTTTTTAAAGGTAGCTGCAACGTGATCCGCATCGTGAGATCGGCGGCGTTTGCACTGGCGAAAGACAGCCCGAGGGCAAGCGACGCACCAGCCGCCAAGCCTAGGATTTTCATGCGTTTTCCTCCCATATCTTTGTATGACATGAGATTGGCCGATGTATGCGATCTGGTCAACTGAGAGTTAAGCCGTAAAATCAATCCATGCGCCTTTCATGAGAAGGCAGGCATTGGCTATGAAATTGCATCGGCCCGGGACCATAGCTATGTGCTAATTTGCATCATTTGAACAGGTGAGCTGAGACTTGGATCTTCTTCCTATTTTTCTCGATATACGCGGCAAGATCGTTGTCGTCACCGGCGGGGGAACCTTGGCAGCGCGGAGGGTCGAGCGCGCCTTAAGTGCTGGCGCCCGGGTAAAGGTGTTTGCCGAAGGTCTTTCCGAGGAATTCCGTCCCTTTTTGGAACATGAGGCGGTCGAAATAATCGCGCGCCAGCCGGAGCTTGAGGACATGACAGGAGCGATCCTGGCTTATGGCGCAGAGGAAAATTTCGAGAATGACAAGCGCCTGCGCGATCTGGCCAAAAAGGCCGGCGTGCTTGCCAATGTCGCCGACACGATGGAGCTCTGCGACTTCATCACGCCCGCCATCCTTGACCGCACGCCACTTGTCGCTGCGGTCGCCTCTTCCGGCGCGTCACCCATCCTGGCGCGTATTATCAAAGCGGAACTTGAGAGCGCCATCCCCGCAACTTTCGGCAATCTGTCGAGATTCCTAGGCCGGTTTCGGGATGAAGTCGCCGAGCATATCACCGACGGTACCCAACGGCGGCGTTTTTGGGAGGACGTGACGGAAAGCGCTGTCGGCGAGCGCGTTATGGCGGGCGATCTGGCCGGAGCGGAGTCGGCTCTGCGCGAAAAGCTGAAAGCCTTCGCGACTGGCGGAGGAAAGCCGGTCGGGGAAGTTTATCTCGTCGGAACCGGGCCGGGCGATCCCGACCTGCTGACCTTCCGTGGCCTCCGCCTCATGCAACGCGCTGATGTCGTGCTTTATGACCGGTTGATCGGGCCGCGCATTATGGCGCTTGTCCGCCGCGACGCCGAACGCATCTATGTCGGCAAGAAAAAACACGAACACACCATGAGTCAGGAGGATATCAGTGCGCTTCTGGTTCGGCTTGCGCTTGAAGGTAAGCGTGTGCTTCGGCTTAAGGGCGGCGATCCGTTCATTTTCGGGCGTGGCGGCGAGGAAATCGACGAAATCGCCCGTCACGGCATTCCGTTTCAGGTTGTCCCTGGCGTCACGGCGGCGGCCGGCTGCGCAGCCTATGCGGGGATACCGCTGACACATCGCGATCATGCGCAGACCTGCATTTTTGTCACCGGCCATGCCAAAGACGGTGAAGTCGATCTGAATTGGGAGGCCTTGATCCAGCCACATCAGACTGTTGCGGTTTATATGGGGCTCGGCATGATTGAGGCTCTGACGTCGTCTTTTATTAGACATGGCATGGCTGCGGATATGCCTGTGGCCGTCATCGATAATGGAACGCGACAAGCGCAGCGGGTGGTCGCCGGGACGCTCGCTGACATTGCGGCCAGGGTCAGTATGGCCGGTTTGAAAGGCCCGGCCATTATCATCATTGGCACTGTGGTAACATTGCGCGACCGGCTGGCCTGGTTCGAGCCAGGGCATGAAAGGGCGGAAGATGCTCCGCCTCAACGAGAGATGAGAGGGGATGGGTGATGGCAGGCATTTTACTGGCGTCTGAGAACGTGACCGATGACGAGCGCGCTGTTTACGCACGGAAAAATGCGGAGGAAAAACGGCAAATCGCTATACAGCGCATGGCGGAAGCAGAGCACATATATGGCGAGGAAAAGCGGGAGAAGGCGCTCGACATTCCGGGTAAGGTCCTCCGCGACACGGAGATGCAACCCGGTGCAAACCACTATATCGGTCGACTGGACGCCGGCACGCGGATGCGGATTATCGATCTCGGAGGCCAGCAGGCCGTCGATTTCCTGTGTTTTGACGCTGACAATACCGACATTCGCTACAACAACGCCAACACGCTAAAACTCAACGGTTCGATCTACATCTCCAAAGGGTTCAAGCTTTACTCAGATACCGCCGAGGTTCTGATGGCCCTTGTTGAAGATACGGTCGGATCTCACGATACGATCGGCGGCGCATGCAGCAATCAGGTGAATGCGCTCCGCTACGGCATCAAAGATACATGCAGTTGCCGCGATAATTTCCTTTCGGCGATGCGCGAGCTGGAGCTGAGTCCGCGTGATGTGCATCAGAATATTAATTTCTTCATGAATGTCCCGGTGAAGCCAGATGGTTCGACACAGATCGAGGAGGGGCTTTCGGTGCCGTGGGATTTCGTCGAACTGGAAGCGGTGAGAAACGTGATAATTGTGATTTCGAATTGTCCGCAACTCTATAATCCGTGTTCAGGATGGAACCCGACGCCCGTCCAGATTGTCGAATGGAAGCCGTGAAGTCACATTGAGTCCCGTAAGATGACGACCTCCACGGATTGCGTGTGCAATGCGAAACGGCTTGCGGGATCATTTCATCATGGCGGTGCGCCAGAAAATCGGCTTCGGATGACGGCGATCTCGGATCGGGGCAGAAAAGGATCGAAAGGGAATTTAATTTCAAGAAGTTGCAGTGCCGTTATGTCTAGAAAACCGATGCCGATGCTTTCGCTGTCTCTCTTTTGCAACCAATTAAAACGACGATTCTTGACTAAAAGCTAAGCATAAACTGCCAGAAAGGAGAACATGCTGCCTTTATAGGCATCATGCTGCAATGCAAGATTTATCTTGCATTGCGGAAAAAGATGGAAAACCATCGGTTTTTGAAATCAATGTGTGCATTCGTTCTTTCTCGAGGGCGAGCCAATGAGTATGGCTTTCTCAAAGCAAGAAACGAGGCTGTGTGTCGGGTTTGAAGAAGATTGAAACGGAGGAGATCTGCTAATGTCAGAGCCAGCGCTATCGACAATCGCAGGCGGTCAGGCGCCTAAGAAAGACCTTTACGAGGTCGGCGAAATCCCTCCGCTCGGTCATGTGCCCAAGAATATGTATGCCTGGGCGATCCGCAAGGAGCGGCACGGCCCGCCTGATGAAGCCATGCAGGTTGAGGTTGTACCCACTTGGGAGCTGGACAGCCATGACGTGCTCGTTCTCGTGATGGCGGCCGGCGTTAACTATAACGGCGTCTGGGCCTCCCTTGGCCAACCGATCTCGACACTTGATGGCCACAAGCATCCGTTTCATGTCGCCGGATCGGACGCCTCCGGCATCGTCTGGGCGGTTGGCTCGAAAGTGAAGCGCTGGAAGGTTGGAGACGAAGTCGTCATCCATTGTAATCAGGACGATGGCGACGATGAGCAATGCAATGGCGGCGATCCGATGTTTTCGACGAGCCAGCGGATCTGGGGCTATGAGACGCCGGACGGCTCTTTCGCGCAATTCTGCCGTGTTCAGGACCGCCAGTTGATGGCCCGGCCGAAGCATCTAACCTGGGAAGAAAGCGCTTGCTACACATTAACACTTGCCACGGCTTATCGGATGTTGTTCGGCCACCGTCCGCATGTGCTCAGGCCCGGTCACAATGTCCTGGTTTGGGGTGCTTCGGGTGGTCTCGGCTCATTCGCGGTGCAGCTCATCGCCACTGCTGGCGCGAATGCGATCGGCGTGATTTCCGACGACAGCAAACGCGATTTCGTGCTCCAGCTCGGGGCAAAAGGCGTGCTCAACCGCAAGGACTTCAATTGTTGGGGTCAGCTGCCAACGGTCGGCACACCCGAATATCAGGAGTGGTTCAACGAGGTCCGTAAATTCGGCAAGGCGATCTGGGAGCATACCGGCAAAGGCAACAATGTCGATTTCGTTTTCGAGCATCCTGGCGAGTCGACATTCCCGGTCTCGGTTTTTGTCGTCAAGCGCGGCGGAATGGTCGTCATCTGCGCCGGCACAACAGGCTACAATCTGACAATCGATGCACGCTATCTCTGGATGCACCAGAAGCGCGTGCAGGGCTCGCATTTCGCCAATCTGCTGCAAGCCAGCCAGGCCAACCGGTTGATGATCGAACGCCGTATCGACCCGTGCATGTCGGAAGTGTTTCCGTGGACAGACATTCCGAAGGCACATATGCGGATGTGGCGGAACGAGCATAGCCCCGGCAATATGGCCGTCATGGTGAGTGCGCTTCAGCCTGGTTTGCGCACCTTTGAAGATGTGATTGAAATGAGCCAGAAAAGGTTCAGTTAGTTTTATGCTGGGACCCTTGCTTTTCAGACATAAAACTTTTGTGTTTTTGAACGCTCCCGCTTTGTCTTTCGACTGGCTCCCTGCCTAAGTTTCGTTAAACTGTCGCCTGGGATTCTATCAGTCAGATCGAAAGAATGAGGGCAGAGATGGATGAAAGCCGTTCTGAAATTCTTACAGGTATCCAGGAGCTAAGAGCCAAGGCGGCCAAACAGCTCACGGGCAATGAATATTATATGGTCGCACAGCAGCTTGACACGCTTGCAAGCAGTCCCGAGCTCGGCGGCGATCTGGCGCAATCTTTCCTTGATTTGATCCAGTCGCGTCTGAATGCGGAATCTTTATTTCGCGATCTCAACGGCTTGACCGCTGGCATTGAGGCAGATGTCAAGCCATCAGATCGAATGGTTTCAGCGGGAGCGGGCGATCCAGAGATACCGAGCCCGGCGGAGACGCCAGCCGAGCCAAGCAGTCCTCCGCCGGAGGAGCCAAGCATACCGGATAGTCCCGCAGAGCCAGCGCCCTCGCCGGGGCCAGACATTCCCTCACCTCCGGGCTCACCCGGTGGACCATCGGCGCCGCCCGAAATCCAACATGGCGAAGCCGCAAACCCCGACGGGCGGCTCATTACGCCAAAGGCGAATTCCTTTGGAACACCGCAAGCGACAGGCGCAATCAGTCTAACGAGTGTTACGACGGACGGGGAGATTGCGCCGAACGTGCCAACGGACATGACCTCGGGAGGTTTTCCGCCGATTTCATCCGGAAATGGCGTGGCGCCTGCTCAAGGTGGCCTAATGACAGCTGCGGAAGCTGCGCGCGTGCTGGTGAATCAGAATTTAACAGGCAATGCGTATTATCAGGCGGCCAATCTCATAATGGCAATTCGCAATCTTCCTCAATCAGCCAGCGCGGGCGAGGCGATTTCGAAGCCGAACGATTTTAATGAAGCACTTGCTCTCCTGCGTGAACAGGCTGGTACGCTTTCCGGAGCTGCGCGGGAGGAAGCGGCGAGCCTTGCAGCGTCACTTCAGGCTGTGGTCATGCCGCAGTCGGAATCGGCAACAGGTCTCGCTTCGGCCGACGACACCAGGTCGAATGCAGCCTCTGCAGCTGTGACGGAAAGCACGCAAACCAGCGAACCGGCGGAAATACCGACGCAGGCTAAAATCAACCTCAGCGACGCACCAGATCCTGAGCCAGATCCGGGTCCGCGAACCGGGTTCGATAATCTCGCCGAAACCTCCTGGCATAGAGTCAAGGATGTCGACCGCGCCGAGCGCAACCCCGAGCCGAGCTTGAACGGGAGTTCAGCGCCCCAAGCAGTAGCCGCCGCCGCCACACCCGCGGACCGGCCAATCCCAATTAGTAGCGAAGCGACGCCGGAAATTGCCGAGCCTCTGGAGCCCGATTTCTCTACATCCGCAACGACACTGTCCCAGGATAATGGTAAGGCTTTCAACGATGGAGGGTCGGAAAGTCTTAGCTCCGAGCCCAGCGAGGCGGGCCGATTTGAGTCGGCCGGCACAGATTTTGCCATCTCAGGTGATGACCAACCGTCCAGTGAACCGCAGAGCAGCCATCAAGCCGAAGCGGTCAGCGAAACTGCCATATCGGCCGAAGCGGAGGTTGTAACAAATCCCCCGCCAATTGAGGCCGATCCGGTGGGCACTGCAACGTCCCAGGGCGCAGAGACATCGACTTTGCTGCAAGAAGCTCAAGCTGTCATCGAAAGCACGGCCGAAGAGCTTGTCTCAAAGACGGACGACGCAATCGCCGCTGTGCTCCCCATGAGAGAAGCTGAAAACCCGGCAGAGGCCGCTAATCCGCCTGATGAGATACAACCGGAATTTGATCCAGCATCGCAAAGCCATGAAAGCGTCGCTGAGGAAACCACAGAAATAAGACAGGCGGACCAGCCCGCCGAGGCAGAGCACACAGCAAGTGATTCCGCCTCCGAGGAAGCTATTCCGGCCGCGACGGCGGAAAATAAACAAATGCAAGAACCCGCCAAAGGCGGTTTCTTTAGCCGACTATTCGGCCTTCGATCGAGCGAAAATCGATAAGCAGGACTTAAGACAAAACGTAGGAGTTAGTTAAATATGTCATTGGCGGCTCATGAAACACACCACGGTCAAGCCGACAGCCTGGACCCGATCCCGGCTCTAGCCGCCAAGGCTGCAAATGCAGCGGAACAGTTGTTTCACCTCGCTCTTGCATCCACACGCACTGCGGTTGCCCCGGATGGGCAGCTTGATACAGACATGCTCGATCGCGAACAGCACCGTGCGCATGGGCTGGCATGGCTCGCCACTTATGTTGAATCGCTCAAGCAGCTTGCCGCACATGCGCAACGTCAGGAAGCGGCAGGGCGTTTTGGCGAAATTGACCGGCTTCTTGCTCAGATCGGGCTTGCCGACTATTGCCGACAGATTGCCGGTGGCATCCCGATGAGCCAGACTGAGTTCATTCGGCTCGGCGAGTTAGGCGTCACGCCGGAGGATCAGGCCGCCTTCAGTGGCGATGACGCCGTCCGCAAACTCATGGATTCCGGCAACACGCCGGAAGCGCGGGAGCGCCTTATCGCCCTGATCAAGGATGCAGAGCCGGCTTCAACTTATGGCGATAGCGGACTGGACGAAACGCTGGAGAGCATGCGCGAAGAGATGCGGCGGTTCTCCGAGGCGGAGGTCGCACCACACGCTCATGAATGGCATTTGGCCAACAGCTATATTCCGCTCGACCTGATTACAAAGATGAGCGAGATGGGCGTCTTTGGTCTGACGATACCGGAAGAATTTGAAGGTCTCGGACTTGGCAAAGAAGCAATGTGCCTCGTCTCTGAAGAGCTCTCACGCGGTTATATCGGCGTCGGCTCTTTGGGAACGCGCTCAGAAATTGCGGCTGAATTGATTCTTTGCGGCGGGACGAATAAACAAAAAACCAAATGGCTGCCTCCAATCGCCTCCGGCGAAATCCTGCCAACGGCTGTGTTTACCGAACCGAACACAGGTTCGGATCTCGCCTCGCTCAAAACGCGCGCTATCCGGGACGGCGACTTCTATCGCATCACGGGGCAGAAAACCTGGATCACGCATCCGGACCGCGCCGATCTTATGACGGTCTTGGCACGAACAAACCAGACCGATCCCTGT
>CAZMAC010000035.1:0-13433 GCA_964564085.1 uncultured Hyphomicrobiaceae bacterium | reverse complement strand
CTTAAAGCCTCCGGCAGCACGCTGACAGCTGACGATCTGATGCGCCCCGGGTTTGTCGCCGAGACAGGCTTTACCGCCTCCAGGCCCCTGCTTGAGAAAGCGGGCGAACTGATCGGCTTTACCAGCTTCTTCCAGAACTTTGTCACCATCGCCATCCTGCTGATCGCCTGGCTGATCGTGCTGTTGTCCTTCTTCCTGCTGGCGGTCCAGCTCTTCATTGCGATTTTGGAGTTCAAGCTGACGACGCTCGCCGGCTTCGTCCTCGTCCCGTTCGCTCTGTTCGGCCGCACCGCCTTTCTGGCCGAACGCGTACTTGGCAATGTGATCGCCTCCGGCATCAAGCTCATGGTGCTGGCAATTGTCATCGGCATCGGTTCGACGCTGTTCGGTACCATTGCCGCCCCGCCCGAGGCCGAGAACACGCTCGCCCAGGCGAGCGCCATCATCCTGGCCGCCATCGCGGTTTTCGGTCTTGCCATTTTCGTGCCCGGCATTGCCGCGGGCCTCATCTCCGGCGCGCCGCAATTGGGAGCCGGCGCTGCGATCGGCACGGCGGCGGGGCTTGCGGCAACAGGTGTCGGCGCTGCAACGCTCACCGGCATGGGCGCCCGCACGTCCGCTTCGGCCGGCAGCACCGCGATCCGCTCGGCAGCCTCACTCAGCGGAACAGCCCAGGCCGCCTATGGGACGGCAGGTCTGTCCGGGCTTAGCCGGGCTATGGTCACCGAGCCGGCCAAACGGGCCATGAACGCCGCGACTGCGCCTGTCCGCGATGCTTATCGCGAAGGCTCCGCGCAAGGCTATCGCGATGCCGGAGGCTCCGGGCCGCACGCCGTTGGCGCCGGCGCAATGTCTGCCTCTCCTGCTCCCGAGGACCGGCCGGCCTGGGCCCGCAAGCTCGAGCGCCGTCAGCGCCTGCGTGAAGCCGGGCTGATGGCCGCGCAGGCGCTGCGCGAAGGCGACCGTCCGGCAAGTGGTTCCGGCCCCGATCTCAAAGACAAAACCTAAAGGACGCCTGCCATGCACCCCTTCAAGCGATCCACCTTGCGCTATGGCCGCACGCCGGAGCCGGCAACACCCTTCCGCCAGCCGGGTCAGCGCCGGGACCGGCAATTGGGCGAGGCCCGGCGCCGGGCGCGCCAATGGCAGCTTTTGGCGCTTGTCGTCATTGCCATGGCCATGGCGCTCTCGGGCGGCCTCGTCTTTATGGCAGCCTTTAACGGTCAGGCGCCCTTTATCGTCGAGGTGGACGAACAAGGCCGGGCGCGCGCTATCGGACCGGCATCGGGCGCCCTCACGCCCACCGACGCCCAGATCGCCTATCATCTTGCCGCCTTTATCGAAAATGTCCGCGGCGTTGCCGCCGATCCGGTGGTGGTGCGCCAGAACTGGCTGAAAGCCTATGATTATGCCTCCGACCGGGCGAGCGTTACGCTCAGCGACTATGCCCGCGCCAATGATCCCTTCACCAAGATCGGAAAGAGCTCGGTCGCCGTAGAAGTCAAGAGCGTGGTCCGCGCCTCGAAGGATTCCTTTCAGCTGCGCTGGATCGAGCGCGCCTATGAGAATGGCGCGCTCGCCTCGACCAGACGCTTTACCGGCATTCTCTCGATCCTGCTGGCGCCGCCGAAAACGGCTGAGCGCATCGCCAGCAACCCGCTCGGCATCTATGTCCACGACATCAACTGGTCCGAAGATTTGGGGACGGGAGGGGCCGAATGAGATCCCGGCTGGTCCCCTTAAGTCTCTTCCTGATCGGCCTTGCGGGCTGTACCCGGAGCGTTGCCGTGCCCGAAGTGCCGCTCGATGATTTCGAGCTGATCAAAGCCGAACCCGCGCCCGGCCCGCCTTTGCCGGTCAAGATCGTCACACGGCCCGAACCCGTGCCGCTGCCCGGTCAATTGAAGCCTCTTCCAAAAACAGCTGCTAGCAAAGATGATGACGGCAAACCGACAGAGGCTGGCATTTCCAAGGCCAATGAGGCTGCCAAGATCGAGCCCGAGCCCGAAGGTTTCATCAACGCCATCCAGGTTTATCCCTATATGGAGGGCGCACTCTACCAGCTCTATACCGCACTCAATCAGGTCAGCGACGTTGCGCTCCAGCCGGGCGAACGCCTGATTTCGGTCTCAGCCGGCGATACCGCGCGATGGATCGTCAGCGATACCAGCAGCGGCGAGGGGACAAGCGCCCAGGTGCATATTCTGATCAAGCCGGTTCTTAAAGATATCAGCACCAATCTGGTGATCGCCACCGACCGGCGGACCTATCATCTGGAGCTGCACGCGACCGAGGCCACCTATATGGCCTCGCTCTCCTGGATCTATCCGAACGCCGGGAGCGAAGCGCTGCGCGGGCCAGCTGTCACACAGAATTCTGTCACCCCCGATCTGGCACTCGATCGCGTAAAATTCCGCTACCGCATCTCCGGCGAGGCGCCCTGGAAGCCGGTGCAGGTCTTCGATGACGGCAAGAAGGTCTATATCCGCTTCCCCTCCGGGCTTGCACAAGGCGAAGCCCCGCCGCTCTTCATTATCGGCGATGATGGCAAGCCGGCGCTTGTCAATTACCGCCTCAAAGGCGAGACCTATATTGTCGACCGGCTCTTAGCCGCCGCCGAGCTCCGCCACGGCACGGCGCCGCAACGCATCGTCCGTATCATCCGCGAAGATGCGCGCTGGCGAAAGAGGCGGCCATGAGCGAGTCTGAAACAGAGCCGGGCGAGCCGCCCCGGCAAAACGGAGACGCTTTTGAGCTGCGCGCCCGTCCGGCGCCGGTCAGCCGGATCAACCGCAAGGTGCTGTTTGCGGCAATCGGATTGCTACTGCTCATCCTTGCAGGCACGGTGATCGTCGCGCTGGACCCGCCCCGCTTCGCCTCCGCGCCGCCGCAAGAGCTGATCGGCGACAGGCCCCCGCGGCCGCCGGAGGGCCTGGAGAGCTTGCCGAAAGACTATGGCGATCTGCCGCCGCCGGTTGCGGATGGCCCCGTGCTGATAGAACCGCAACCATCCGCCAATCCAATAGATAGTCTTGTCCCCTTGGGCGATAAGGGCGACCGTCTCGAAGGCGAGGCAAGAAAGGCGCCGATCGCCTTTCGGCTGGAGCTGAAACTGCCGCTCGCGCCGCGCCGCGAGACCGCCGGAACCGGCATAGCTGGCGAACAAATATCTGCATCCGATCCGTCACAGATCGCATCGTTCAGATCGGGCGCGGCTCTGCGCGGCGCCGGGTTGATCGAAACACTCCGCGAAACGCGTGAGGACCGCAAGCGCGCTTTTGTGACGAATACGGCGCGACCGGCGGGCGGTAACCCCCATCGGCTAGAGCAGCCGGCCTCGCCCTATACGCTGCTCGCCGGAACGGTGATCGCGGCCAGTCTGTTAACCGGCTTGAACTCCGATCTGCCCGGTTTTGTCATCGCACAAGTGACCGAGCCGGTCTATGACACGGTGTCCGGCGCTCATCTCCTTATCCCGCAAGGCGCGCGTCTGATTGGCCAATATGACAACTCTGTCGCCTATGGCCAGGATCGCGCCCTCATCATCTGGCAGCGCATTCTCCTGCCAGACGGCGCATCGGTCGAGATCGAAAACCTCCCCGCAACCGATGCCGCTGGCCGCACCGGCCTCAAAGACCGCGTCGATACTCATCCCTGGCAGCTCCTGAAAGGCGTTGCTCTTGCAACGGTCCTCGGTATTGGCAGCGAACTGGTCCTCAACAGCAATAATGACATTGCCCGCGCCTTGGAACGGTTGACGCAATCGACCACGAGCCGGGCCGGTGAGCGTCTGGTCGAGCGAGATCTGAACCGCCAGCCGACCATCAAAGTCAGGCCCGGCTGGCCGTTGCGGGTGATCGTCCATCAGGATCTGATCCTCAAGCCCTACCCAACCCGATAAACCAAGGAGGCCTCGCCCATGACATCGATCGGAACCTTCAAGCCGGACAAGGACGGTTATTCCGGAACCATCCGCACGCTGGCCTTCAAAGCCCATATTCGCATCCTGCCCAACCCGAAGAAAGACCGGCCAACGTCGCCGGATTTCCGTGTCTTTGCCGGAACCGCCGAGATCGGCGCCGCCTGGCTGAAGATCCGTCCCGGCACCGAGACCAGCTATTTGAGCGTGCGTCTCGACGATCCGAGCCTTGCCGCCCCGATCCACGCCGCGCTCACCGAACACACGCCCGATGGCACGCTGCGTCTGTTCTGGCGGCGTGACAAGAGCCAGGGGCGGTAGCCATGTCAGCGACTGCGATATTTGCAGGCACGTTCGGCGGGGATGGCAGCGTGACAAAAAACTTGCGATCGCCGCGCCAGAAACCTCGCAAGAGGCCGGCGCCATCGCCGCTTGCCGCTTCCCGGCCACGGGGGCTGATCGCGGCTATTGCGGCGATCTTTCTGCCTTTCGTCTTCGGCTACGGCCTGTCTTATTTCTATCGAACCGTCACCGCTGTCATCGCCCCGGCGCTGACAAGCGCCTTTGCTCTGACGCCGGGACAGCTCGGCCTGTTGGAATCAGCCTTCTTCCTGACGCTTGGCGCACTCCAAATCCCGGTCGGAATCTGGCTCGACCGGTTCGGACCGCGAAAGGTCCAGCTTGTTCTGCTGACCATCGCCACGATCGGTACGGCGCTGTTTGCGGCCGCTGAACACTTCACTACACTGCTCCTGGCGCAATTGCTGATCGGCGTCGGTGTCGCCGGAGCTCTGGTGGCTGGCCTTAAGGCGATCGTTCTCTAGTTTCCGCCGGAGCGCCTGGCGCTCGCCAATGGCTGCTATATCATGATCGGCGCATTGGGGGCGGCGGCCGCAACAATACCTGCCGAAGCAATCCTGACGCTGATCGGCTGGCGCAATCTCTATTGGCTGCTGTCGGGACTGACGGCCATTACGGCGCTGGCGATTTTTCTGCTTGCGCCCAATCCTGAGGACCGGGAGGTGGTCGGCATCCCGCCATGGCAGGGGCTTTGCATTGTCTATCGCGATCGGCGGTTCTGGCGGCTGGCTCCGCTTGCGGCCACGGTGATCGGATCGGCCTGGGCGCTGCAAGGCCTTTGGGCCGGGCTCTGGTTTACCGATGTCGAACGCCTGCCGCACCACGACGTCGTGAGGAACCTTTTTCTCTTGACGCTGACGGTTAGCGTTTCGGCTTTCGGCCTCGGCTGGCTCGGCCAGCTTTTGCAATCCCGCAACGTGAAGCCAGCCACATTGTTTGCCGCTGCTGCGGCCTTTTCCATGCTGGCGCAACTGTGCCTGGTCCTCGGGCTGCCAATCCCGTCACTGACGGCCTGGCTGCTCATTGCAGCTTTGGGCGCGGGGACGGTCCTGACCTATGCAAGCCTTTCCGGCATCTTTCCGAAATCGCTGTCCGGCCGCGCCAATGGCGTATTCAATGTCCTTCTGATTGCGGCCGTCTGTGCCGTCGAGGCCGGTTTTGGCCGCATCATCGAGCTCTGGCCAGCTAAAGCCGGGCATTATCCAGCCATTGCCCATCAGAATGCACTTGGCGTTCTCCTGCTTATTCAGGCTGCGGCGCTGATCTGGTTCGTTCTATCGGGGATCGGGCTCCGCACGCCCTATTTTGCAGTGCACGCAATGCATAGACCAAGGCCGCAATATGGGCTGAGGAGGCATTCGACCCCTTACGATCGTGCCCTCGCCATCTGGAGCGCCGAGCGCATCGACGCCTGGAGCGAAGTCCGTATCTGGAGGATGGCGGCGCTGGCATCCATGGCGCTGGTGGCCGTTCTCTCAAGCTCGATCTGGGCTTTGACCGCACAGACGACGATTGTGCCGCATGTGATCGAGGTTCGGGGGCCTTGAGGGCTCAAATTGAAGATTGGAATGGTCGCCGTCTTGAGATAAGTCATCAAGATCTTAAACTTTCGTCAATTGACAGGCGACAGGCGACAGGCGACAGAGTAGATTTTTGCAATGATCGCGTCATTCAGGCATCGTGGGCTCAAGGCGCTTTATGATGGCCGGACGACGCGCAAGGTGGCGCCGGACCATGTGCAAAAGCTTCTGGACATATTGGCCGTGCTCGACCGCAGCCGAGGTCCGGCGGATATGGATTTGCCCGGCTTCCGGCTTCATCCGCTGAAAGGCGATCTGAATGGGCATTACGCCGTTTCGGTCTCTGGCAATTGGCGCGTCACCTTTCGCTTCGAAGAGGGTGATGCGGTCGATGTCGATTATGTCGACTATCATTAACAAGGATTAAACGATGACTATGAAAAAGCCGCCGCATCCGGGCGGCATCGTCAGGCGCCAATGTCTGGATCCGCTCGGTCTCTCCATCACAAGGGCAGCAGAGGGGCTGGGCGTCACCCGGCAGGCACTTTCCGATCTCATCAATGAGAAAGCGGGTGTTTCGACAGAAATGGCGATCCGCCTGTCGAAAGCGTTCGGCTCGACGCCGGAAACCTGGCTCGGCATGCAAATGGCCTATGATCTTTGGCAGGTTCGGGACCGTTCCGATGCCATCCAGGTCAAAAAATTCAAGGCGGCCTGAACCTACTCTTGCCATGTCTTGAAACCTGTCACCATATCGAGAGCAGATCCTCAAGGCTGTGCCAAGTTAACCGGAATGAGCTAATCTACTTTTTTGTCTGCCCACAGAACATAATTCCGCCTGTGTCGAATTCTTGTCGTTCTGTCGTGATTGGTTGTGCTTTGTTCTGCATATGTGCGCAACAGGCATCCGGGCAAGCTGTTGAATTAAATAGGTTTTACTAATTCACACTCGAACTGAAAATCCGCGTGTCGGTGGTTCGATTCCGCCCCTGGGCACCAATAATATCAATGACTTACAGGAACGTACGACGCAAAAATCCGTGTGTCTGTGTCGGATTTGTGTCGTTTCATGCTGCGGCCACGCTTCAGAACGACCAGTTCCGGCCGATCCTCTCCACGCCCGCATACCGTGTTGGCCGCTTCGATGAGCTGGCCCAGCTCAGCGGCTGAATAGTGTGTCGTCACGCGCTGCGAAACATGTCCCAGCAGATCCTGACGGTCCTCGAACCCGACACCCGCTGCCCGTAGCCGCCGCCCGAACGTATGTTTGAGGTCATGCACCCGCACTTCCGGCAGCCCTGCCGCAAGCCGTGCCCGCAGCCAGGCCGAATTGAGCATCCGCGTTATCGGCCGACCCTTGTGATGGAACACATGGGTTGCATGCTGTCCGCGCTGTCTAGCCAGGATAGCGGCCGCCTCGCAGTTCAACACGACCAGACGATCCAGACCGTTTTTGACGATCTCTGCCGGAATGATGAACACCGAAGTGCTGAGCGGGGCGACCGTAACCTCCCAGGCCCATTGCAGCTTGCAGATCTCGCTGTCCCGGCACCCAGTATTCACCGCGAATTTCGCCATCGCCAGAAGATGCTGCGGCAACTCGGCAAACAGACGTTCCTGTTCATCCCAGCTTAGCGGATAAGGCTGCCTCTTCTGCCGGTCAGGCAGAAAGGCAATCTCCGGAACCGTCATCAGCCAGGTCAGACCATTCTCATCCCGCCAGCGCCTAGCCGCGAGATTTAGAATGCGCCGCACGATCTGGAGTCCCTGGTTGATCGTGGCCGCGGCCCGGCCTTGTTCCAAACGATGATCGATCCAGGACTGAAGTGTGCCCATATGGATGCGATCGAGCGGCTCGCTTCCAATCCAGGGCATCAGATTTTGCAGGCGCTGAATGTCATCGCCCAAGCTCCGTTTGTGGCGATGTTCAAGAATGAAACGGGCCGCCGCTTCCTCAAACGATCGCTTTGGGCGAACGCCGAAGATCGCTGCAAGCCTGTCCTCTTCAACCCAGCGAGCCAGGATCATTTCCGCTTCGTGCCTGTCACCTGTTCCAGTGCTTTTGCGAATGCGCCGTTTTCCAATGTGCTTGTCGACATACCAGACCTCTCCGCGACGGATGAGGCCGGAGCCAGTCTTGCGTCCCATGGCATAACTCCTTTCCGCCCAGGACGCCCGTTGCGCGCCACATAGTCGTCGATCCAGCGGTCAAGCTCAAGGCGATCGAAGCCGATTCCTTGCCGGCCAATCGGAATTTCCGTGAGATAGGGGCGCACTTCGGTATTGAAGCGGTTGCGGTCCATGCCGCAATAACGCGATGCATCGCGCAAACGGATAATGCGTTGCTGCACTAGCTGGTCCAAAATTCACGTCACTACATTAGTAATATTTTCAGCGAACACAGATCGTTAGGTCAATTCTGAAAGCCGGGAAAAAGCGGGATATAGCAGGAACAAGAAATACCAATTCGTAGTATCCGGCCAAGGAGCAACATTGGACTGATTTATCAGTTGAGGGTCTTGAAAGCCGTGAGACCCTTTACGTTCTGCATCAATTTCCATAACCGTATCGGAATCATCTTGCGGTTGGCGCACATAGCGAGTTTCGTGTTTTCCTGATGACCCATCCGTATTCACAGCCGTTAATGCTTCGTAGGGTCTGCATTTGACGCTAGGGACGGTAGCAAATAAATCTGTTATCCATTGATAAGGTCTTTGAACATCATAGCACCATGTCGACTCGTGCATCGCCGCCTTCAGGACTCTAATGTTGTTCTTCGGCACTTATCCCATCAGCATTCTTTCTGTTCAGCAGATCGGCCGCCTCCACACTGAGCACATGCGCCAACCGGTCAACTACGTCGATGCTGGCGGAATACAGGCAGCGCTCAAGGGCGCTGATATAAGTCCGGTCGAGCTCCGCGCGATGCGCCAGCTCTTCTTGTGACAGGCCCAGGGCTTGCCGATGGGTCTTCAAATTTTGCGCCAGCACCTCTCGGATCTCCATGATCCAGAGAGCAGCCGGTTGCAGAGTATTTCACCACGGAGTATACTCGTCGGACTTGGAGTTTCATGCAATATCATCGAAATCAACTTAACCGGCGCGGATCTAACGGGGGTTGCGCTGCTTTCCACGATGAGCGCTGAGCCGTGGCGGTAAACAAGAAAAAGGCGGATCAGCCCTATACAAAACCGCTCATGCAACGATCAACAACGCATCGCTAAGCCAATCAACAAATAACCTGGCAGTCATCAAATCATCTAGGCTCTGGTGCCCATCATTCAGACTTTGTGTAAAAATTGAGTTGGCCTTGTTGAACATTTGGTGACCGCCCTGCTCCGGCGGGGGATATTTGATCCATGATGTTGGCGCAGAATGCGGCGCCCGCTTACAGCCACAGCAAGGTCAAACACCGCCATTTAACCGCTTAATGCCGAAATAAACGCATTGCGATCGATTCCAAAATTACAGAGAGGACAATCTCGAAGTGGCGAGGTTACCGCTTGATAAGCCAAGTTTCATCAACGGAATAACGTCTTATGACGAGGCCCATTTCCCTGTCTATCTCGCGCTTCTTGATGCTAAGGCAGCGGGCGTTGATTGGCGCCAGGCGGCACGGCAGATTCTGAGGCTCGACCCCACGAGTGAACCCGGTCTTGTCAAAGAAATCTGGCAGGCCAACCTTTCCCGCGCCGAGTGGATGACCCGGCAAGGCTATAAATATTTGTTGAAGGACGAACCTTGAATCCGAGAACGGCGATGGCCGGGTCGATAGAATGGCGCCTCATTAGCGGCATATGCATAAATAAATAATTCACGAAACAAAAACGCAATAATTGTGCATCCTGCTCTTAAGCAATTATGTAAAATATAAAATTAACTATTAATATAATAAATATGTATAATCTTGAGAGTTAATTATTGCTTTCTATTTTTTATTTTTTTATTTATCGATATTCGTGTTTTTCTAATACTCAAATTGAAGATTAAACTGGCTATTCGGTCCAAATATTCATTGCAGCAGGCGACCGATTAATCTGATGCAATGATCTTCAGATGTTCGACAGATTTTTCCAAGTTTGATCTGATTTTTTGCTGGACATTCCGATCATGGCCTGGAGCGGCCATGCGCGCTTTGACGCGCATAATTACGACTACGTATTGCGGCTCTCGAAACCCGATCTGGCCTGGGAATTTGCTCGCCGGAATCCCGATCTGCGACGGGCTGCCGGGCTGTGCCGCGAGGCGCTGCCAAGCGCGATTGCGCTAGATGCAAAGACGCGCCTTTACCGGCTCCCGGAGCGCGTCCGATTGGCCGAGGCATGGGGCCTTTATTATCTCGCCGACCCCTCTTTCACGGCAGAACGCGTGCCCCCTTTCTGGCTGCCAGCGACCATCGGGAGCGCGCTTGGGGCGCAGATTTCGCAGGAGGCGCAAAATCTCAACGCGGAGCCTCTCGACTGGGAACGCCTGCCTGGCGAAAAACACATTCTCATCCCCTCTTGGGGACACGCGCAGATCATCATTCGAACCGGTCCCTATTCCGGCTATCTGTTCTTTGATGATCATGCGCTCAAAATCGGGCCGAAATTTTTCCTGACCATCAAGCTCGGCGGCTTTCGCCACTTTCACCTGCAGCTGCAAAGCGCGGCTTCTTTATACAATGCCTATCAAGGCAAGCAGATCGATAGCTGGTCTGAGCGCGCCTTCGATCCAGTGCGTCTGCAACGCGCTTTGATGGCGCTGGATATCCGGCGCTTTGGCGGCTCCCATTGGGATGTCGCGGCGGTGCTCTTTGGCCAGCAACAAGCCGAACGCGACCGGCGCAATGGAACGGGTGCCTTCCGGGAGCGTGCGCGCCGCGCCTACAATCAGGGTCATGCGCTGATGAATGGCGGATATCGCCGCCTCCTGTTATGAGAGAAATACACGGTCTGACGAAAGCTTTTTGGGATAACCGAAGGATGCCTGCTCAGAGCATGATCAAAAAGGATGTCTCCATGAATTCGGGGGTGGATAACGGTTTTCCTGAAAATAATGCGTAAACACATAGATATAAATCGCGATCGTTTCCTTGTGAATGATCCCGATCCATGGACCAGCAATCGCTCAAGGCCATCACTGGTCTATCCCAATTCAGGGTGTCGTTTTCGCCAATGCCGAGATCGACACTCCTCAAGCGGATGATCACCCGTCATACTCCTGGACGACGACGCTTTTTACTTCCGGAGAGTCTTATGAGAGAAGCCTGTGCCTCTCCTTACTTGAAAGTCGAGGAGGCAGCCCGCTTCCTGCGTCTTCGCAAGCGCACGCTTGACAATCTGAGATGGCTCGGCGGTGGCCCGAAATTCCGTAAACATGGAGGACGGATCGTCTACCACCGGGACGACCTCACTGCCTGGTCGGAAAAAAATCTGCGCCGTTCGACTTCGGAGGCGGGACCGTGAAACTTTTCCTGGTTGCTGCAATGGTTTTCGCCCTCACAGCCCAGATCTATTGGCAGCGAAGCCACAACAGCACTTGGTTGATCAATCTGAGCACAAGCGTGCCGCGCGGCCTATACCGGACCATCGACCAGCAACCGGAAACTGGACAATTGGCAATCGTCAAACCATACGGCCCGATCGCCCGCCTGGCCTATGATCGGGGCTATCTGGCTCGCGGTCATATGCTTTTAAAACCGATCGCGGCAAGGAGCGGCGATGAAATCTGCCGCCAAGGACGCGATATCTTCATCAATGGCGCCATCGCGGTGAAGGCTTGGGTAAAAGATTCGCTTGGACGGATACTTATCTCTTGGGTGGGCTGCATCAGACTGCGTCGGTCCCAGGTCTTTCTGCTTGCGTATCACGCCGCCAGTTTTGATAGCCGCTATTTCGGCGCCATTGAGCGGCGGCATATTCTCGGGACCGCCATCCCGCTATGGCTGATCGAATAAGCGGTACCAGATCTCCGGTCGGCGGATTTTTCGCCTGCATTGGACAGAGCGTTGCTGTTGCGGCGCATGGTCATGGCCTCTCCATCACCCATTACTGCGGCCGAGGCCTCAGGCGTGTTTGGCCCGGCCCGGCGCCGGATCAAGCCCCAGCCCGCTCCGATGCAATGAGCGCAATTGAGGTCAGCGCGCGATCCCGTGTCGGGGCTTGATCGCGGGCGGCCTGACAGGCCGGGCCATGGCGCCAGACGCCCCCGGCCTTTGAGGGGGTGTTCATTGGAGAAACCCCATGTCCCTCATCACCGACGATCAACGCCAGCAGCTCATTCTCAACGGCATCGCCACAGAGCGGAACGCGCATTTCGATCCGTTTCCCGTCATCCGCCTGAGGGCCGATTGGACCGGCACGGTCTGGCTGCTGACAGAAATCATGCCGGCCGATGCCGATCGGGCTTTTGCGCTCAAGACCATTCATGGCCACTCGCCCGAGCTGCTTCACGTCAGTTTGAGCAAGCTGGAAGCCGAAACCGGCCCGAATGGCTAGCGTATTACAGACGATGACCGCTTCACACCCCAGAAAAGCCTTTCGGCCTATCTGCTGGAGGCGCTTTACCGCAAAACTCCGCCGCTTCCTTAGCGGTCTCGGCCGCCGGGAAACCGGCGGCTTTTTTTGCGCCATGAAAAGCAGAGTGAGAGAGGGGGCTTTGGGCTTTTGTGGCAGGTGTACGAGGCTGAGAGAGCGTCTCGGCCGGCCTGCCGCGGAGACGCTCAATGAAACCCGTCGCTAACTTAGTATCCCGAAGCCGGACCCCAAGGGGCCGCACAAACTTTTATGAAGACATCACGGTCAAGATCATCGGCGAGCTGGAGGCGGGCCGCCTGCCCTGGGTTCAGCCCTGGGCGTCCGCGACAAGGGCGCCGCTTGGTCTGCCAAAGAATGCCGCAACCGGGCGGCTCTATTCCGGCATCAACATTCTCATTCTCTGGAATGCCGTCATCGAGAGCGGTTATGCCAGTCAGAGTTGGCTTACCTTCCGTCAGGCGCTCTCGCTTGGTGGACACGTCCGGAAGGGCGAACGCGGTACAGCGATCGTCTATGCCGATCGCTTCATCCCCGATGACGAACGCCGCCGCGCAGCAGACCATGGCGATGATCCCAAAACGATCCCGTTTCTGAAGCGTTTTACGGTATTCAACATCGAGCAATGCGACGGCCTGTCCGGTATTGACCTGCCTGCTGCGCCATGCGCTGGTGATGCGCTCATCCTGCCTCAGGCGAAGGCTCTGATAGACGCAAGCGGCGCCGATCTGCGCATTGGCGGCGACCGGGCCTGTTATGATGTCGCCGGCGATTTTCTCCGCGTTCCGCCGCCGGAGGCTTATTTCGAGCCGGTCAATTGGCACCGGACGGCGCTGCATGAGCTCTCCCATTGGAGCGGCGCCGCCCATCGGCTTGGCCGGGACCTCTCAGGCGGATTCGGATCCAAAGCCTATGCCCAGGAAGAACTGATTGCCGAAATGGCCGCCGCCTTTACTTGCGCTAGCCTTGGCATCATTCCAACGGTGCGGCACGCCGATTATATCGGTTCCTGGCTTAAGGTCCTGCAGGAGGACAACCGCGCCATTATTCGTGCTGCCTCGGCAGCGTCTAAGGCGGCGGATTATTTGCTTTGTTTTGTGCCTGACGATAGCTCGCATC
>CAZMAC010000034.1:0-13449 GCA_964564085.1 uncultured Hyphomicrobiaceae bacterium | reverse complement strand
ACCTCAATCAAGCTGGATCGCAGGCGGGATTCAAATGTCATGTTTGATCCACTAGCGCCGGTTCGCTAAAGTCGAAAACGTCTTCATAATCCAAAGTCCAGGGGCCGGTCATTAGCACATTATCGTCGGATTTGCGCCATTCGATGGTCAGCTCGCCGCCGGGTAAGGTCACGGCCACCTGCCGCCCCGTCAGCCCTTTTCGCGCCGTTGCAATAGCTGCGGCACAGGCAGCTGTTCCGCATGCTCTCGTCAAACCGGCGCCACGTTCCCAAACCCGCAGCTTAATCCGGTCTGCGCCCGTGATCTGGGCAAGGGAGATGTTAGCCCGTTCCGGAAAGAGCGAATCTTGCTCTAGCCGCGGCCCGATCTCGCCCAAATCAAAGGCATCGGTGTCCTCAACAATAAAGACGCAATGCGGGTTGCCTATGTTCACAGCGCCAGGATCGCTGAGTCTGCCCGCCGGCCCGCCGTCGAACGAAATATCGAGCGTTGCCGTATCCGGAAAAGGGCGGGACAACGGGATCTGATCCCAAGACAGCCGGGGCGCGCCCATATCGACCGTAACCGCGCCGCTCGCCTGCACCGTACAGTGGAGGAGACCTGCATCCGTCTCGACGGCCACCTCGGCTTGCCCTTTTTCATCCGCCAGAAGCGCGGCGACACAGCGTGTTGCGTTACCGCAGGCCGCAACTTCGGAACCATCGGCATTCAGAATTCGCATAAAAGCGTCACTCTTTTTGGACGCTTCGATCAAAATGACTTGGTCGCAGCCCACGCCTCGATTACGGTCTGCGATCCGGCGCACTGTGTGCCCGTCTATTTTCAGGCTCGTCTTGCGCATATCGAAGACCGCAAAATCGTTACCAATTCCGTTCATCTTACGGAAGCTATGAGTATAGCTGATCATGTGGGTTTATATGGCGATAATCCCGATCAACACAAACGAATTTCCGGAAACCACTTCGGGTCTGGAGCGCGTTCAGGAAAAGCCTGTCCTCGTAAAGATGGGAATGGCTAACGGTTTTCCGTCCGAAAGCGCGCAAAACCAAGGGACATGACCTTGTTTCGGCTTCAAATGAATGAAACAAGGTCTGGTATTTCTGTCTAATTGAGAGCAAATCATAAGTAGACGACGCAGGGCTGAGGGGGCAAGGAGAGCTGAACTATGGATACGGGAATGCTGATTACCGTCTACCTCACGGCTGCGTTGGTGGCGGCGATCATTGCCAGTATTGTGGCACCAATAAAGAACCGTCATGCCGGCTTTTGGATGATCTTCTCTTTTCTGTTTCCGCCGACCATCCTGCTGTTGATTATCCTGCCGAAAGGACGCCGGATCCATAATTATGGACGCGATCCGTTCCTCGACCATGATGATCGTGACGACCGGCTTTTATGACGTCTTATCGCTTGTGGGATTGGGCAATGCCTTTTTTGCCGCATCGATAGCGGGCAGCAATTCATTCTCTATTCCGTCTGGCGTGAGCGGACCGACGAATTTGTAAACGATTTGCCCCTGGCCATTGACGACAAAGGTCTCCGGAACGCCGTAAACGCCCCAATCGATACCGATGCGGCCCGTCACATCGGCGCCAATCGCGTCATATGGATTTCCCAGACGGGTCAGAAAGCGTTTCGCGCCGTCCGGTGTGTCTTTGTAATTGATACCGACGAGCCGGACATCACGTTTACCTTTAAGCTCCGTCAAAAGCGGGTGCTCCTGGATGCAGGGGCCGCACCAGGACGCCCAGATATTGACGACGCTCACTTCGCCTTTTGCGAGATCGCCGCTGCTAAGCCCCGGATCGGACTGCCCCGTCTCGGCCAGTCCCTCTATGGGAGCCAGGGAGAATTCCGGCACAGGCTTGCCGATTAACGCGGAAGGCAATCTTGAAGGATCGCCCGAAAAGAGGGCGTTTAGAAAGAATCCGACAAGCGCGGCCACGATAATCAGCGGGATTAGAAATCCGGCCCGAAAGACTTTTCGTTCCTGAACGTCAGCGGTCATAAGATGGTCCATTGTCGCGATGCGCATCAGAGCGCCGTCTGATGCCTTGCGCCTCCAGCTTCACAAGCGCCTGGCGCTGGTTCCGTTCATCAAGGATTGCGCGGAGGATAAGGCCGCCAATCACGAGTATGGTGACACCATAAGAAGCCCAAATAAACGCGGCGTGCGGTCCTAAATCCATTATCTACTCCTATTCTGCGGCTTTGAGCGTCGCCGTCTGGCTGACGCGGGTAATCATCATGGTTTCGACCCGGCGCCTCAAAATCTCCGCCCGCATCGCCTTGAAATGCAGCCAGATGAAGAGGAAGCCGTAGGCTAGGGCCATGACAATAAGCGGGGTCAGCATGGCCGGGTGGATCGTCGGTCCATCCATGCGTATCACGCTGGCTGGCTGATGAAGCGTATTCCACCAGTCTACTGAGAATTTGATGATCGGAATGTTAATGACGCCGACAATGGCAAGGATCGCTGCGGCTCGCCCGGCGCGCGAGGGCTCCTCGATGGCCTGCCACAGCGCCATCAACCCGAGATAAAGAAAGAACAATATCAAGACCGATGTCAGCCGCGCATCCCACACCCAATAGGTGCCCCACATCGGTTTGCCCCATAAGCTACCTGTGACAAGCGCAAGGAGCGTGAAGGCCGCGCCGATCGGCGCTGCGGCTTTCGCCGAGACGTCAGCAAGCGGATGACGCCAGACCAGAGAACCGATCGATGAAATCGCGATCACCACATAGCAGAACATAGCCATCCAGGCGGATGGCACATGAATGAACATGATCCGCACGGTTTCGCCCTGCTGATAGTCGGCAGGTGCGGTGAAAAAGGACAAATACAGGCCGACGCCGAACAGGACGATCGTGATTACGGCAAGCCATGGCAGCACGCGGTCCGTGAGCCGCATGAAGAAACTTGGATTTGCAAGCGTCGAGAAACTAGGCATCGTTGATCATAATTGCGCTTTGACTGGCCAATTTGCAAGCGTTCGAGAAAAATACATCCAGGCTCGATTTTAACGAACCGTTGACCGGTTGTTATCGCGACAAATTGGACATTCTGCGGCGGATCATTTCAGATCGAGGCGCAAAATTGCCGTTATTCGGGACGGTGCGACAAAGATTGGCTCCGGCTGGACGAGAGAGATCGAGACTAGGAGCCGCGAAGCCAGCCTCACTTTGTCCATTCGGCATCCCTGCAACGCTTCCATCTCTTGGCAGCCTTTCGCGCAATCAAAGGTGACCGCACCATAATTAATGCCGTTATTATGTATATTGACGTAATGCGCATCCCAAAATGATGTAATAAGCCGCTATCCTCAGTCAGAATATCTGGCTTTTTTCTGACGGCACGATTTGATCAGGCGATGAGGGATGTGGAGGGAACGGATATGCGTTATGCCCAGCAAGGAAGGGAGGCTCGTCGCCCTGCCGTTGTCTTTGTCGATCCGCGAGAACATCGTAAGGTCGTGTTCGCCTCATCGCTGGGCACGATCTTCGAATGGTATGATTTTTACCTTTACGCAACGCTCGCCCCCTTCTTCGCATCGCTTTTCTTCCCGCCTGGCAATGATACGGCGGCGCTTTTATCCGCATTCGGCACTTATGCAGCCGGCTTTCTGATCCGTCCATTCGGCGCGATCGTGTTCGGCCGTATCGGTGATCGCCGGGGCCGGAAATACGCCTTCCTGATCACGATGGTGTTGATGGGCGCTGCAACCTTCGCTATCGGTCTGCTCCCGACATTTGAGCAGATCGGCTGGCTGGCGCCTTTGCTGCTTGTGCTGTTGCGTCTGGCGCAGGGCTTCGCGCTGGGGGGCGAATATGGCGGCGCGGCGACTTATGTCGCTGAAAATACCCCTGCCCGGATCCGCGGGCTGGCGACCGGGTGGATCCAGACCACGGCGACAGTTGGATTTTTTATCTCGCTGCTCGTTATCCTGACCTGCCGCAGCTTGATCCCGGAAGATGATTTTCGCGAATGGGGTTGGCGGATCCCGTTTCTGATCTCGATTATTCTTCTGATGTTCTCTGCCTATATCCGGCTCCGGTTGAAAGAGTCACCACTCTTTGTCGATATGCGGGCATCGAACAAGCTTTCGAAAGCGCCGATCCGGGAAAGTTTTTTGAAATTCCCCAATGCGGGCCTTGTGCTACTGGCACTGATTGGCGCGACGGCGGGCCAAGCCGTGATCTGGTATACCGGGCAATTCTACGCGCTCTACTTTCTTCAAATCACGCTTAAGGTCGATTACCAGCTCACCTATCAGATCATGATGATCGTGCTCCTGGCCAGTACGCCTCTCTTCATCTTCTTCGGCTGGCTGTCGGACAAGATAGGGCGTAAACCGATTATCCTCACCGGCTGCATTCTCGCCGTCCTCACCTATTTCCCGATCTTCTCCTCACTGACGCGGGCCGTTAATCCCGACCTTTGGTCGTTCCATCGGAACACCACCGTCACTCTGTTTGCCGATCAACAGAGTTGCAATTTTCACGTCATGGTCGGACCATGGTCGAGTTATTCGGAATGCGACAGGGCAAAAGATCACCTGACCAAGTTGGGCGTTTCATTCGAAATTGCCGACCGGCAAAACGGATCGGGCGCGATCAAGGTCGGCGACCTTCCGGAAATCCCAACAGCCAACCTGGATGCCAATAAGGACAAGATTCTCCAATCGTTCAAAGCCCTTGGCTATCCGGAGAGAGCCGACCCGGCGAAGATGAACCTGCCGATCGCCATCTTTCTGCTGACGGTCATGATGCTCTATGTCTGCATGGTTTATGGTCCGATGGCGGCATTCCTGGTTGAGCTTTTTCCGACACGAATCCGCTACACATCCATGTCTCTGCCTTACCATATCGGCAATGGCTGGTTCGGGGGGCTCTTGCCGCTGGTCGCAACGGCTGTGGCTGCCGGGACCGGCCAGATTTACTACGGGCTCTTATATCCCATTGGTATTGCGGCGCTGACCTTTATCGTCGGGCTACTTTATCTGCCGGATCGGTACGGACGGCAATTGCTGCATGATTAAGATGCATCCGGCGCCAGGGCAATATCGGTTTGCGACCCTCAATTCGAATGGCTCAAGGGCCGAAACGAGTCGCGGATCGGGGCGGTTCGCTACCGCTCATGGGCTGAGACAGCCGCTGGCTTAAAGATCGGGGACGACGTTCGACGCGCAAAGCTCTCGTCACCGCTTCCCAGATCCTGGCTTCGTCCTCGGAGCGCAAATATTCGAAGACCAGCCGTGACACGATCGCCCCAACGGCAAATAGCAAGGCAAGCGCGATGGCAGTGGCGGCGAGAAAAGTCGTTGGCTCCATCTGAAATAATGTGCTTGGCGAAGAGAACCAGGCTAACAGCGCGATCAGAGCCGGAATGGTGGCAAGCGCTCCATAACCCAGGACCTTGCTTTGGCTGACAGGCGGGCGAATTTGGCGAATAATCTGTTCAAGTCTCTTTTTCATGCCGATCGTGTGATTTTCGATATAGATACATTGGCCGATCGTCGATCCTTCGCTCGCAGCCCAGACCAGTGTGACAATGTCGCTATTCCGCAAAATAACGCCGCTATCGATAAGATGCACCGAGGTTTCTTGGCCCTCCCGCTTACGGAGCACGAATCTTTGCTGTTCCGCCATTTGGCTGGAAATCAGCACGGAAGGTGCGCTATCCGCGGGCGAATGCGGGTCGCTTCGGTCGTCCGGATCGGACCACACCTCAAGCCGGATGATTTGACCTGTTATGGCCCAAGCATAAAATTCGCCCACAAGCCGACCTCCCCAACTTGCATCATAATGCGCCGACAAGGTTAGACCGCAAAGCTTTCTACGTGTCTAGTGGAGCGACTTTGACATTTGATACCCATTCGCAGCACGCTTCGTTTTCAAATGTCAAAGTCAAAAGCTCCACTAGAAACATGTCGTTTGCTAGTGGTTCTTGAGATTCAGACATTTGCAAATGAGGTTGCAGCAAGTGGGATGCAAATGTTTGAATCGGACCACTAGGTATTGATTCGATTGCGTATTTCCCCTAGGGACGCGCTTAAATTTTCATTGGAAATGCAAGGTCGCTGTATTTTGGATGGAGATCATCGGCCAAAACCGGCCATCATGCAACAAAACATAATCTGGAAAAAAATACTTTCGCGAGCGGGCACAGTAAATGAGGTGGCGGTTTCAAGCATTGTCGCAGAGATGCCCCATGCTTGCTCGACTTCCGCGCCATTCAATGCAGATTTAGGCGAAGCGCTGCTGCTGTACCAAGCGGCGCAAGCACGATCGAGGCGAGCGTCAACGCGCAAAGGATCGAAAATGGCGTCGTGAAACTTCCCGGCCCCGTAACCACGGCGTCGATGGCGGAAACGCCGAAGATTAGTATAGGAATGTATAGCGGTAGAATGATCAGCGGCAAAAGCAGGCCGCCTTTGCGCAAGCCGAGCGTTAGAGCAGCTCCGATGCCTGCGATGAAGCTGACGGCCGGCGTTCCAGCAAGCAGCGTAAGCAACAGAGGGCCGTAAGCCTGGATATCCATATTGAGCATCAGCGCCAGTAGCGGAGCCAGAAGCAAAAGCGGGATGCCGACGCTGAGCCAGTGTGCGATAGCTTTCGCGAAAGCGACCAGTTCGAGCGGGATCGGCCCAAGCGCGATGACTTCGAGCGAACCGTCTTCATAATCATCGTGAAACATGCGGTCCGCCGACAGGAGCGATGATAATAAAAGCGCAACCCACAGAACGCCCGGCGCGATCCGGCTCAAAAGATTGAGATCTGGCCCCAATCCCAAGGGCAAGGCTGTCACCATAATAAGATAAAAGCCGAGAGCGGTTGAAACGGCCCCGCCCTGGCGGCGCGCCAGCTGCAGGTCGCGTGCGATCAAGGAGAAGAATGCGCTCATAGGACATCGGCTCCGCGATTGGCCGCGATTTCGCGGAAGTCGAGCGTCTTGGCTTCCGACCAGCCGAGCGGCGTATGTGTTGCTGCAACCAGGATGCCGCCATCGGCCAGATGTTCGCCAACAATCGCGGCAAGGATCTCTTGCGAGGCATCATCGAGCGAAACGGCCGGCTCGTCGAGAAGCCATAAGGGCCGCTCGGCACAAAGCAGCCGGGCAAGACCGAGCCGCCGCTTTTGTCCCGCGGACAGGTACGCTGCCGGGATGTCTTTGAGATTGGCGAGCATCAGCCGCTCCGCCGCATTCGCCGTAGCCTCCGGGTGGTCGCCGAGAAACCGCGCAAAAAAGGCCAGATTTTCCGAAACGGTTAGCGCGGGCTTAACGCCGTTCAAATGCCCGATATAATGACATTGCTCGCCGACGCTGCGCTCTTCATCGCCTCCGTCAAGCCTGACAGTCCCCGAAACAGGCCGAAGAAATCCCGCAAGGCAGCGCAGCAATGTTGTCTTGCCTGCCCCGTTTGGACCGATCAATGTCAGCGCCTCGCCAGCTTCCACCGCTAAGTTGAGGCCATGAAAAATCGTCCGGGTCCCGCGCGCGGCTTCAAGATTGTTGACGATGAGTTGTCTGGCGGGATGCGTTATCATATGACAATGAAGATACGTTTTATGCTGAAGTGGCGCGGGCAACTCTATATGACAGCCAGAAGCAGAAAGCCAGCGGGGCGCTCCCCGTTTGCCTGCGCCCTGACCTGGAGGCCCTGATATGACGACTCAATCGGTGAAATCCCTCGATAGCTTTTCATGCCGCCGCACTCTGGATGTGGACGGCAAACAATACGAATATTTCAGTCTGCCGGATGCTGAAAAAAACGGCCTTTCTGGCATCTCCCGCCTTCCCTTCTCATTGAAAGTGCTTCTGGAAAACCTTTTGCGCTTCGAAGATGGCCAGACTGTAACCGCCGACGATATTAAAGCGATGGCGTCGTGGCTGAATGACAGGCGCTCGACCCGCGAAATTGCCTACCGCCCGGCGCGCGTCCTGATGCAGGACTTTACCGGCGTCCCCGCTGTTGTCGATCTGGCGGCGATGCGTGACGCGATGAAAATGATGGGCGGCGACCCGGCCAAGATCAATCCGCTGGTTCCGGTCGATCTCGTCATCGATCATTCGGTGATGGTGGATGCGTTCGGCAATGGCATGGCTTTCAAGACCAATGTCGAGATGGAATATCAGCGCAACAAAGAGCGCTATGAATTTCTGCGCTGGGGTGCCGGGGCCTTCGATAATTTCCGCGTCGTCCCGCCTGGCACCGGCATTTGTCACCAGGTCAATCTCGAATATCTTGCTCAGACCGTCTGGACCAAGGATATTGGCGGCGGCGTAACCCAGGCTTTCCCCGATACGCTTGTCGGCACGGACAGCCATACGACGATGGTGAACGGCCTTGCCGTGCTTGGCTGGGGCGTTGGCGGCATCGAGGCGGAAGCTGCGATGCTTGGCCAGCCGATCTCGATGGTTATTCCTGAAGTCATCGGGTTTCGGATCAGCGGTGAGTTGCCCGACGGCGTTACCGCGACAGACCTTGTTCTGACGGTCACGCAGATGCTGCGCAAAAAAGGCGTGGTCGGCAAATTCGTTGAGTTCTTCGGCGAGGGGCTCAGCAAGCTGTCCCTCGAAGACCAGGCAACGATCTCCAATATGGCCCCGGAATATGGCGCGACTTGCGGTTTCTTTCCGGTCGACAGCGACGCGCTTGCCTATCTGCGCGCAACCGGGCGCGATCCGCACCGGATCGCCCTTGTCGAGGCTTATGCGAAAGCACAAGCCATGTGGCGCGAGGCGTCGACACCGGACCCGGTCTTCACCGATACGCTGGAGCTGGATCTGGCGACGGTCGAGCCAAGCCTTGCCGGACCGCGCCGTCCGCAGGACCGGGTCCC
This sequence comes from uncultured Hyphomicrobiaceae bacterium, assembly GCA_964564085.1. Lineage (GTDB taxonomy): Bacteria > Pseudomonadota > Alphaproteobacteria > Rhizobiales > Rhodomicrobiaceae > JAHQVI01. The sequence continues at coordinate 4,605 of CAZMAC010000034.1, read as the reverse complement.
GCTCTCCAATGCGGCCGAGGGCTTTACTTCGACGCTTGCCGAAATGCGGGGCTATCAGCCCGGCAGCGAGGCCGCTGAAATGACAGCCGAAGGCGGCGCTCCCTCTGCGACGCTTGGCAAATCCGCACCCGTCGAAGGGGCGGACTACGAAATCGCCGACGGCCATGTTGTCATTGCGGCGATCACCTCCTGCACCAATACCTCCAATCCGAGCGTTCTCGTTGCAGCAGGACTTCTCGCCCGCAACGCCCATGCAAAGGGGCTGAGCGTCAAACCCTGGGTCAAGACCTCTCTCGCACCCGGCAGTCAGGTGGTTACGGATTATTTGACAAAGTCCGGCCTGCAGAATGACCTCGATGCGCTCGGTTTCGACCTTGTCGGCTATGGCTGCACGACTTGTATCGGCAATTCCGGACCGCTGCCGGAGCCAATCTCAAAGGCAATCAATCAGGCCGATATAGTCGCGGCAGCCGTTCTGTCCGGGAACCGCAATTTCGAGGGCCGGGTCAATCCGGATGTGCGCGCCAACTATCTTGCCTCGCCGCCACTTGTGGTCGCTTACGCGCTTGCAGGTTCAATGAATGTCAATCTGACGACCGAGCCTCTCGGAACCGGCGTGGACGGCAATCCCGTTTACCTCAAAGACATCTGGCCATCCACGGCCGAGATCGCATCGATCATCCGCGAGAATGTTACGCCGGAGATGTTCAAGACACGCTATGGCGATGTCTTCAAAGGTGACGAGCGCTGGCAGGCCATGGGCTCTTCGACGACGGCGGGGCTGACCTATGGCTGGAGCATGGGCTCGACTTATGTGCAAAACCCGCCCTATTTCGAAGACATCAAAATGAAGCCATCGGAGATCACCGATATCGAAGATGCGCGCGTCCTCGGCTTGTTTCTCGACTCCATCACCACCGACCATATTTCGCCGGCTGGGGCGATCAAGAAAGCTGGTCCGGCCGGTAATTATCTGATCGAGCATCAAGTGCCGGCGCGCGAGTTCAATTCCTACGGTTCGCGGCGCGGCAATCACGAGGTGATGATGCGCGGCACATTTGCCAATATCCGCATCAAGAACCAGATGGTGCCCAGTACCGAAGGCGGCGTCACGGTGCATTATCCGAGCGGTGAGAAAATGCCCATCTACGATGCGGCCATGCGTTATAAATCCGATGGCGTTCCGCTTGTGATTTTCGCAGGTAAAGAATACGGCACGGGGTCGAGCCGCGACTGGGCCGCAAAGGGCACGCGCCTGCTCGGCGTGCGCGCCGTGATCGCGGAGAGCTTTGAGCGCATTCACCGCTCCAATCTGGTTGGCATGGGCGTGCTGCCGCTGGTCTTCGAAGACGGCACGTCCTGGCAGAGCCTCGGGATAAAAGGCGATGAGACGGTTTCGATCGCCGGGCTTACAGAGCTGAAGCCGCGTGCAGAGCTTATCGCCAGGATCACCTCCGCCGATGGTTCGGTCAAAGAGGTGCCGCTGCTTTGCCGGATCGATACGCTCGATGAGCTGAGCTATTTCCGCAATGGCGGCATTTTGCACTATGTGCTCCGCGGGCTCGCGGCTGCAGCGTAACGCCAGGCGGGAACCGGATTTCCGTCCGATAAAAACAAAGAGTTAAAGACTGTTTCGCCCCGATTGCGGCGAGACAGTCTTTGGCGTCTTTCTCCTTTAAAATTGGTAGAAGGTGAGAAGCGCCAATTATGTGATGACGGGAAATTCACCCACTCGTGACTGGCAGTTGAAAGATGACCGGGAGATATTACCGTATGATATCGCCAGGGGTGAGGTTTGAAAGTCCAATGATCAAACAACAGTTTGCGGCAATGCCTTCAAGCCATTTCAGTTTATTCAAAGGCATTCGTGGTGTTTCGATCGGCGTATTCGTAAGTCTGATACTGTCTGCCGGTATTACTGGCGGGGCCATAGCTGAGCCTCAGAAACGTATGGATGTGCTTGAGCTTTTCACGAGCCAGGGCTGCTCATCCTGTCCGCCTGCGGATGCTTTGCTCAAAAAGCTTGCTCAAGAAGACGACGTCCTGGCTCTCAGTTTTCCGGTAAGTTATTGGGATTATCTCGGCTGGAAAGATACGCTTGCTAAGGACGCATACAATAAGCGCCAACATGCCTATGCCAAAGCGCGTGGCGATCGCGCTATCTACACGCCGCAGCTCGTCATCAATGGCGTGAGCCATGTTGTCGGAAGTCACGGGGACGATGCAAAAGCGGCGATGCGTGACACGGCAGAGATGCTTGAGGCCGCCTCGGTGCCTGTTTCGGTCAGCAAAGACGGCAACGCTATCCGCATTGAAGTTGGTTCTGCACCGGATGGCAGCACCTATCGCTCGGGCAAGGTCTGGGTTGCCTGCTACAGTCGGTCTGTAGACGTTGCAATTGCGCGGGGTGAGAATACCGGACGCAAAATCTCCTACACGAATGTGGTTCGTGAGCTCGTGCCCGCCGGACGCTGGGATGGCGCAGAAACCACGCTAACCCTTGAAATTCCTGCCAATAAAGCGTTCGACGGTCTCGCCATTCTTCTGCAGGCTGACAAATCACACGCGATGCTTGGCGCGGTCGACGTCCCGTTTCACCCCTAAAAGACAAAGACCTTTTTCCGTCACTTCTGAGTCTTTTCAAGCACGCAGGACCTGAAAACTGTATAAATTTTCAGGTCTTGCGTGCTATACGCTTGCGAAACGCTTAATGTTTGACAGATTTTTTGATTCGTAAACGCATGAGCGATGGCGTATTGGCTTTTTAAAAGTGAGCCCGAAACTTGGTCCTGGGATGATCAGGTCAGAAAGGGCAAGCAAGGCGAAGAATGGGATGGGGTGCGCAATCATACGGCCAAGCTCAATATGCTGGCTATGAAGCGCGGCGAACTCGGATTTTTTTATCATTCAGTCAACGAGAAGAGCATCGTAGGTATTGTAAAAATTATCTCCGAAGCTCATCCTGATTCGACGGACGATACGAACACATGGTTCTGCGTCGACATAGCTGCGGAATCGCCGCTCCCCGCGCCAGTGACATTGGCGGAAGTAAAAGGGGAGCCGCGTCTTGCCGGGATGGCGCTCGTAAAACAGTCGCGTCTCTCGGTGCAACCTGTGACGGAAAAAGAATGGGAGATCATTTGTAACATGGCTCAAGCTAAAAAAGCGACGAAGACAGCGTCGAAGCCGGCGGCTAAGACGGCAGCGAAAGCTCCGGCGAAAACGAAGACGGCGTCTTCGACTTCGACGGCACGGAAGGCCCCTGCTAAGACGGCGGCAAAGGCTCCGGCAAAGACGGCAGCGAAAGCTCCGGCAAAGACGGCGGCGAAAGCTCCTGCTAAGACAGCGGCGAAAACGACAACGAAAGCTCCGGCAAAGACAGCGTCGAAGACGGCTGCCAAGCCTGCAGCTAAGTCGACGTCGACGGCAAAAAAACCGGCTGCGAAGACGGCCGCTAAAAAAGCGCCTGCAAAAAGCGCGAAGAAATAAACTTCGTAGTCTTACGGACCCCGCCTTTAGGGTTTCGTTTACCGGCTAAGTCCTTTGATATCGCAATGGCTTAAGTCCGGGGCGGGTCCGATGTTTATTCTTCGTCTTCTTGTGAGTCTGCTGTCGATTGTCGTGATGTGCGCAAGCGTGCCTTCGCGAGCAGGCGAAGCTATTTCCATCGATGTTGTCATCGATCAGGCGCGGCTCATACGGCTGGACGTGGCCGCGGCGCAAATCATAATCGGTAATCCCGCGATCGCCGATGTTGCTGCACAGGGGCCGAAGCTCCTGGTCGTGACCGGCAAATCCTACGGCACAACAAATCTCATCGCGCTCGATGCCGACGATCGCGAGATTTTCAATGCCCAGCTCGGCGTCCGCGAGGCCGATATCCGTCAGGTTACACTCTATAAAGGGACGGCGCGCCAGTCCTATCACTGTGCGCCGGATTGCCAGCGCACCTTATCGATCGGCGATGACAAATCTCAGTTCGAAGAGCTTGCCGACACAGTGTCGAAAAAATTCGGCGTCGTGAATTCGGCGATCGGCGGGAAATAGCGCATGGCTGCTTCAGCAACAGCTTGTTATCACAGATAATCCGGCGCTAACCTTCATCGGTTTCTGAAGCGTTAAGCAGTCCGTCCACGAAAGCGGGCACCGCCGCTGTTGCTTTGGCGTGAATTTTCTCATGGAAATAAGACACACCTTCCGATGGCTCCAGATTAAGCTCGACCGTATACGCCCCAGAGTTGCGCGCTTCGGCAACAAAACCGGCGGCCGGATAAACTGTCCCGCTCGTACCGATTGACAGGAACAGATCCGAACTGCACAGGGTCGCGTAAATTTTTTCCATCTGATAGGGCATCTCGCCAAACCAGACGACATCAGGACGCATTCCGCCCGGCTTGGCACAGCCTTCACATACACTATCGATCCTCAGCTCCTCCTCGGCCCATGCGCCGCGATAACCGCAATGAGCGCAGAGTTTTTTGGCAATCTCTCCATGCATATGAATGAGATTCTTGCTGCCCGCCATTTCGTGAAGCGGATCGATATTCTGGGTTACGACCAGCACCTCGCCGGAGTAATCCGCTTCGATCCGCGCTTGGGGGAGAT
>CAZMAC010000033.1:0-13519 GCA_964564085.1 uncultured Hyphomicrobiaceae bacterium | reverse complement strand
TGTCGAAGCGCTGGATTATCTGAGCTTGAAGCTTGAGCGCGGCGTGCTTGCTGTCGTTGGGCGCAACGGCATGGGCAAGACAACGCTGTGCAAGACGATTATGGGGCTCGTGCGGCCGCGGTCTGGATCGATCAGCGCCTATGGAGCCGAGCTGACGGGTTTGTCGCCCAACAAGATCGTTCAAGCCCGCGTGGCTTACGTCCCGCAAGGCCGCCGTGTGTGGCCGTCTCTGACCGTCGATGAGCATTTGCGGCTTGCCTTTCTTGGCGATAAGCAGAGCGCCTGGACGCCGGACCGGGTCTACGAAATTTTTCCGCGGCTTGGCGAACGCAAGAAAAGCTATGGAACGCAGCTTTCCGGTGGCGAACAGCAAATGCTGGCAATTGGCCGGGCTCTGCTCGCTAATCCGCGTCTGCTGGTGATGGACGAACCGACCGAGGGGCTGGCGCCGGTCATCGTTCAGCAGGTCTCGGAAATGCTGCGCCAGCTCTCAGAACATGGCGATATGTCGATCCTGTTGATCGAGCAGAATCTGGGCGTGGCGCTGGAAGTTTCGAACGATATTGCCATCATGATGCATGGCCGGATCGCCCGTGAAATGTCCTCCCGCGAGCTTGCGGCCGATGAGGGGCTACAGCGGCGTCTGCTCGGTGTCGGGCGTGACGAGGACGAGGAAGACCTGTCGTTAGAGGAAGAGGCGCCTCCGGAAGTCCATTACATTTCAGTTGCTCGCGAACATAGCGGCGAGCGCGAAGGACCGTCCTACACATTTGGCGATGGCGCCCGGCCTGCCTATTCCGCCACCTCGATTCCGAATCGATGGTCGGCGGATAATCGTGCGTCCCCCCAATCCGGCGCCCAATCAATGCAGACCGAAAGCGAGAACCGTGAAAGCCGACCGGCATCGCCGGAGGTCTCAGCGGTTCCGATTTCGGCCATGGTCGGCCGCAACGCTTATGTGATCGGTACATTCGATACCAAAGGCGCAGAACTCACCTTTCTCAATAACAGCTTGAAACGGCTTGGGGTGAAGACGGTTACGCTCGATCTCTCGACCAGCGAGAAGCCCAGCCCGGCCGATATCAGTCCGGCGGAAGTTGCCCGCCATCATCCAGGCGGCGAACGCGCCGTTTTCACCGGAGATCGCGGTGCAGCGGTTACGGCGATGGCGGAGGCGGTCTCGCGGTTTATCCGGACACGGCGCGATATTGGCGGCATTATCTCAGCAGGGGGCTCAGGGGGCACAGCGCTCGCGACAGCTGCTATGCGTGTCCTCCCTGTGGGGATGCCGAAATTTATGGTGTCGACCGTCGCGAGCGGCGATGTGTCCCGCTATGTCGGCCCGTCCGATATTACGATGATGTATTCCGTCACCGACGTTCAGGGCATCAATTCGATCTCCGAGCAGGTGCTCTCCAACGCCGCCCATGCGCTTGCCGGCATGATCGCGCATCAGCGGCGCGACGATCAGCGTGCTTCGACCAAGCCGCCTATCGGGCTGACGATGTTCGGTCTGACGACGACCTGCGTACAGGCGGTTACGGCAGCCCTTCGTGGTGAGTATGATTGCCTTGTCTTCCACGCGACCGGGACTGGCGGGCAGTCAATGGAAAAGCTCGTCGACTCAAATCTTCTAACGGGTGTCATCGATGTGACGACAACTGAAGTCGCCGACCATCTCGTCGGCGGCGTCTTCTCCGCGGGGCCGGATCGGTTCGGGGCGATCATTCGTTCCCGCGTCCCCTATGTCGGGTCGTGCGGTGCGCTTGACATGGTCAACTTCTACGCCCGTGATACCGTTCCGCAGCGATTTTCCGGGCGCAAATTTTACATCCATAACCCGAATGTCACGCTCATGCGGACGACGCCGGAGGAAAACGAGGCGATGGGCATGTTCATCGCCGAGCGGCTGAACCGCATGGAAGGGCCGGTGCGTTTCCTGATACCCGAAGGCGGCGTTTCCGGGCTTGATGCGCCGGGTAAGCCGTTTTACGAAGCCCAAGCAAACAGAATGCTGTTTTCCACGATTGAGCGCATGGTCGTTCAGACATCGCGGCGGCGCCTCATCAAGCTTCCTTATCACATCAACGACCGGCCTTTTGCTGAAGCGCTGGTCAAAAATTTCCGCGAGATTGCGGTGACCGAACCAACGGAAAGTGAAAGATTGGCATGGCGGGCATAAAACGCGAAGAGATTCTGGAGCGGCTTCGGTCAAAGGTTGCCCATGATGAACCGATCGTCGGCGGCGGCGCGGGGACGGGGCTGTCCGCCAAATGCGAGGAAGCGGGCGGGATTGATCTGATCGTCATCTATAATTCCGGGCGCTATCGTATGGCCGGGCGCGGCTCGCTCGCAGGGCTCCTCGCTTATGGAAATGCGAATGAGATCGTCGTCGAAATGGCGCGTGAAGTGCTGCCGGTTGTCAAAAACACGCCGGTTCTCGCAGGCGTCAATGGCACAGATCCGTTCTGCCTGATGGATCCGTTCCTTGACGACCTGAAGCGTCTTGGCTTTTCGGGCGTCCAGAATTTCCCAACGGTCGGCCTGATCGACGGGACCTTTCGCGCTAATCTTGAAGAAACCGGTATGAGTTATAGTCTCGAAGTCGATATGATCCGGATGGCGCATGAGAAGGACATGCTAACAACACCTTATGTGTTTTCAGAAGCCGATGCCGAAGCGATGGCGAAAGCCGGGGCTGATATTATTGTCTGTCATCTCGGGTTAACGACAGGCGGGGCGATCGGGGCGGAGACCGCGCTGAAATTAGAGGATTGCCCGGCTACAGTCGATCGCTGGGCGGCAGCGGCGCGGGCGGTCCGGGAGGATGTCCTGATACTGGTTCATGGCGGCCCCGTCGCGCAGCCTGAAGATGCGGAGTATGTTCTATCGAACAGTACCCTTGCTCAGGGTTTTTACGGCGCATCCTCAATGGAGCGTCTCCCGACGGAGCTTGCGCTGACGGAGCAAACCAAGAAATTCAAGGCGATCCAGCGCCGGAAGGACGTGGCCGGATAGAGCGCGTCAGGAGGAAATAACATATGTCCGGGGACATCTCAGGCAGCATCTTTTGGCTTGTGGTGATGATCGTTGTCATCGCGATCCTCGCCTACATTTTTTATCTGTTCTACCGCCGCTCGACCAAGGAAATCGCCTTTGTGCGAACCGGGCTTGGCGGTCAGCAGGTCGTTATTAATGGCGGCGCATTCGTTGTTCCGATCTTTCATGATGTCACGCCAGTCTATATGCGGACGCATCGTCTCGTCATTCAATGCCTGCGCGACCGGGCCGTGATTTCGAAGGACCGGATGCGCGTCGATGTCAGTGCGGAATTCTATGTCCGCGTCGTGCCGACGAAAGACGGTGTGTCGGCCGCTGCGCAGACGCTTGGACGGCGGAGCATGGAAACCGAGGGGCTACGTGAACTGGTCGAGGGCCGCTTTGTCGATATTCTCCGCTCCGTTGCCGCAGAGATGACGATGGAAGAGCTGCATGAGCAGCGCAGCGAATATGTCAAGCGCGTGCGCGAAGCCGTCGTTCAGCCGCTTGCCAAGAGCGGGCTGGAAGCCGAGGCCGTATCGCTGACCAGCCTCGATCAGACCAATATGGAGTTCTTCAACCCGTCCAACGCCTTTGACGCAGAAGGCTTGACGCGCCTGACGGAGCAGATCGAGCAACGCAAGAAACGCCGTAACGACATCGAGCAGGATACGCTGATTGCGATCCGGAAGAAAAATCTGGAGACTGAGCGCCTTGCTCTTGAGATTGACCGCGATGCCCAATATGCGCGACTCGACCAAGAGCGCGATATCGGAACGCAGGAAGCAGCACAACGGGCCGAGCTGGCCCGCCAACGCTCTGCACGCGAGTTGGAAGCGGAACAGGCGCAGATTTCTCTGCGCGAAGGCGTCGAGCGCTCCCGTATTGCGCAGGAGCTTGCGATTGAGCAGCAGAAAATCCGCCGCGAGGTCGAGTTGCAGCGCCTTGAGGTTGAGCGGCGCACCTCTCTTGAGCTTGCCGAGCAGACGCGCGCCATTTCGGTCGCCGAACATGCGCGCGCCCAGCATGAGGCGCAGACAGAGGCGGAATTTGCCCGCGCTAAGGCAATTAGCGCGGAAGAAAATGTCTTCACGGCTCGCGAAGTTGCCGTTGCCGAGCGGCGTAAGCAGATCGAGCTGATTGCCGCTCAGCAGGATGCGGAGCAAAGCTCGACGCGCTTGCTTATTACGGCACGGGCCGAACGCGAAGCCGCCGAGAGCCGCGCTCAGGCGGCACGCATCGAAGCCGAGGGCAGCGCCGAAGCTGACAAGATCCGTACATTGGCAACGCGTCTGCGTCACGAGGTCGAAGCGGAAGGCTTGCGGCTTATGAATGAGGCGCAAAATACGCTCTCGCCCGAAGCACGCGCCAGCGCGCTCCGCCGCTTCCTGGTCGAGCGGATGGATGCCATCATCCGCGAGAGCGTTAAGCCGATGGAGAAAATCAACGAGATCAAAATCCTGCATGTTGATGGGTTGATCGGAGGCGGCTCCGGCAATGGCAGCCAGGAAAGCCGTTATCATTCGACCGGGTTGGGGGATGAGGTCGTCAACAGCGCGCTTCGCTATCGGGCGCAGGCGCCGCTGATCGATAAACTCCTGAAGGAAATTGGCCTGCCAGGCGGCGACGTTAATCAGCTCACGGGCGGCGATCTGCAAAAGCTGCTCAACCTGACCGAGAACAGCTCAGGCAAGCAGCTCGATCTTTTGAAAGATAAGGATAACGATACGTCTGCGGACTATCCGAACTGATATGGTCAAGGTTTACACATCGAGCGTTATCGATGCGCCCGCCGGAGAAATCTGGTCCCAGATTCGCGATTTTAACGGATTGCCGAAATGGCATCCGGGCATTGCCGACAGCCGTATCGAACTCGGCAAATCCGCCGATCAGATTGGCTGCATCCGGAATTTTACCCTGAAGGATGGCGGGCGTATCCGGGAGCAGCTGTTGGCGCTGTCCGATTATGACTTCTCAGTCACATATTCAATCCTGGAAAGTCCGATGGGGGTTGAGAATTACATCGCAACACTGAAGCTCACGCCGATTACGGACGGAAATCGCTGTTTCGCCGAATGGACAGCGGAGTTCGACTGCGCGCCAGCGCGGGAAAGGGAGCTTGCGCATAATATCGGGCAAGGCGTTTTTCAGGGTGGATTCGATGCGCTGAAGACGATGATGACGCGCCAGCGCCGTATTGCCTGAGCGAGTATCAGCGATGATCAAGGTCTCCAAAAGCACGATCGTCGATGCGCCGATCGATGTGGTCTGGGCGATCCTGCGCGACTTTAACAGCCATGATCGATGGCACCCGGCTATCAGCGCCAGCCGTATCGAGGAACGGCGTTCCTCCGACGAAGTCGGCTGCGTTCGCGATTTTCAGCTTGCCGAAGGCGGCGGCCTGCGCGAACAACTCTTATCGCTGTCTGACCGCGATCACACGCTCAGCTATTGCATTCTCGATGCGCCCATTCCGCTGCAGGATTATGTCGCCAATATCCGCTTGAAGCCCGTGACGGATGGCGACCGCACCTTCTGGTCATGGGAGAGCCGCTTCACTGTTCCGCCGGGACGCGAAGCTGAGCTGACGAAGCTCGTCGGCGAAGGTATATATGAAGCCGGTTTCACAGCAGTCAGAGATTTGCTCGCGCGCGGAAACGGAGCCGAACCGGCTTGCCTTGATGCAGGACAACCGGCAGAGGTCACGGTCTATCGGCCGCCTCAAACTCATTCGCCAACCTATTCGCATTCGAAAACGGAAACCCTTCGCGCGGGCGCTGTCGTTGTCACGGCCTATGGCGGCGCAGACAAGCTGAGCTGGCAGGAGATCGATGTGCCTCCGCCCGGACCGGGCCAGGTCCGACTGCGCCAAACGACGATCGGCGTCAATTACATCGATATCTACTGCCGTACGGGTTATTTCGACCTTCTAAAGTCGCCTGGCGTGCCCGGCATGGAGGCGGCGGGCGTTGTTCTTGATGTCGGCGAGGGCGTTCGCGACCTTTCGCAGGGCAATCGCGTCGCCTATGCCTGTCCGCCGGTTGGCGCATATTGCGAAATGCGGACGATGGACGCTTCGCTTCTTATGCCGTTACCAGATGAAATCGACGACCGGACGGCGGCAGCGGTTCTCCTGAAAGGGATGAGTGCGGAATTTCTGCTTCACCGCGTTCATCGACTCCGTGAAGACGAGACGATTTTAGTCCACGCAGCGGCGGGCGGCGTTGGTCAGCTTCTCTGCCAATGGGCGCGGAGCATCGGAGCGACGGTGATCGGCACGGTTGGGAGTGTTGAAAAGGCTCAGATCGCCCGCAATGCTGGCTGCGCCCATACCATTCTGTATCGAGAGGAAGACTTTGCCGTCCGCGTCATGGAGATCACGAACGGGCAGGGCGTTGATGTTGTCTACGATGCAGTTGGCCGGGATACGTTCGCGGAATCCTTTGAGGCGCTTGGCATATGCGGCCATCTCGTGAGCTACGGTCAGGCATCGGGTCCAATCCCGCCGATTGACATTGCAGCTTATGCCAGCAAATCGGCGATGGTTTCGCGACCCAATTTTGCGCATTACACGGATACACCGCAAAAAGTCCGCTCCATCACGGATAATCTCTTCCGTGCGCTTCGAACGGATCGTCTCCGTGTGAGTATCGGTCTGACAGTTCCGCTTCGGGATGCCGCCAGAGCGCACACCGCATTGGAAAGGCGCGGTACAAGCGGTTCGATTATTTTGATGCCGGATCGGCGATAATCAGGACAACGCGTCGTTCGTAAGAGCTTGTCCATGAAGCTGCGAGGCAAGTTTTGCGATCAGGCTGTTGAGGACCAACTGTCCGGCTGATGTTGCAGTCATCCAATCCTGTTTAGCGTCGGCGGTTAGAAGCCCATCGCTCACGAGCTCATCAATCGCGCCTTTGGGAACCTCATAGCCGGTTCGCTGACTGAGTTTGGCGAGGGAGAAACCTTCAACCAGCCGCAAACCCATGAGCAGCATTTCCTCTGCTTCCTGAAACGGATCGATCGTCTCACGCTGCGAAAGACCGTGGCCGTCACGATCGACTTGTGCTGCCCAGCCCGCTGGATCGCATATCGCAGATAGAGCAAGGCGCCCGGACGGACCCTCGATCCGGCCATGTGCGCCCGGACCTATCCCGGCATACTCCCCATAACGCCAGTAAAGCAGATTGTGCCGTGCTTCTTCACCGGCCCTGGCGTGGTTGGAAATCTCGTAAGCGGGCAGGCCAGCATTGTCACAGAGTTCCTGCGTCAGCTCATAAAGTGCGGCGGCATCGTCATCTTGCGGGACGTGCAGCTTGCCTGCCTCATGCAGACGGAAAAAGGGCGTGCCCGGTTCGATTGTGAGCTGATAGAGCGAGAGATGACCGGCGGCAAGATCGAGGGCTTCGGATAGCTCGGTGCGCCACTCATTCGGCGTTTGGCCAGGCCGGGCGTAGATCAGATCGAAAGAGACACGGTCGAAATGATCATTTGCAATTCGGATTGCCTGGCGCGCTTCGTCGGCATTGTGCAGCCGGCCGAGAAACGTCAGCTGATCGTTGTGCAAAGATTGAACGCCCAGCGAGACGCGATTGATGCCTGCCTGGCGGAAATCGGCAAAGCGATCGGCTTCAACGCTCGACGGATTGGCCTCCAGCGTGATTTCGGTTTTTGGCTCGACCGCCCAATGCGAGGAGATAGCGTCCAGAATTCGCTCGGCCGTCGCCGGCATCATGAGCGATGGCGTCCCGCCGCCGAAAAACACGCTCGACACGGTCCGTCCCGGCGCAAGCTCGGCAAAATAGGCCATCTCGCGCAAAATCGTCGTGAGATAGCGCTCCTCGCTCAGCTCACGTTTTACATGCGAATTGAAATCGCAATAGGGGCACTTGGCCGCGCAATAGGGCCAGTGAATGTAGATGCCGAATGCGTCCATGCACTCTTATATGCGTGGCAGCATCGATTTCGCAAAGGCTTCGAAGGCGACGGCACGGTGTGAGATGCTGTGTTTGTGCGTCGGCTCCATCTCGGCAAAGGTGACGGAATAGCCGTCCGGCACGAAAATCGGATCGTAACCGAAGCCTTTGCTGCCGCGCGGCGGAAAGGTCAGATGGCCGAGAACCTTGCCTTCATAGCATTCGGTCTGATCGCCCGGCGTTGCCAGGCACAGGACGCAGGTGAAATTTGCGCGCGGCGGCGTCTGAAGCGCATTTTTCGCGCCAAGCTCTTGCTCGACTTTTGACATCGCAGCATAAAAATCGCGAGGGTTTCCAGCCCAGCGCGCGGAGTAAATCCCCGGCGCACCGCCAAGCGCTTCGACCTCAAGGCCGGAATCGTCAGCCAGCGCAGGCAGACCAGCACCTTCGGCAATCTCGACGGCTTTCAACCGTGCATTTGCAATAAAACTATCGCCGGTTTCCTCCGGCTCGGGAAGCTCAAGCTCGCCCGCTGAAACCAGCTCGATCCCCATGGGGCCAAGCAAGTCGCGAAACTCGGAAACCTTGCCTTTATTATGGCTGGCGATGACGAGCTTATCGCCGCTTTTCAGCCGTTCGATCATTAACCAACCGTGAGCTTTTGCAGACTGATCAGCTCGTGGATGCCTTTCTTGGCAAGCGCCATCAGCTCAGCGAACTGCTCTTCGGAAAATGGTTCGCTTTCGGCCGTGCCTTGAATTTCCACGATCCCGCCCTTGCCGGTCATGACGAAGTTTGCGTCGGTTTCGGCTGAGGAGTCCTCAGGATAATCCAGATCGAGAACAGCCTGACCCTTATAGATCCCGCAAGAAATGGCAGCGATTTGATCTTTGAGCACGTCGCCGCGGATCATGTCCCGCGCATGCATCCACTGCAGACAGTCATGCAGGGCGACCCAACCGCCGGTGATAGCTGCAGTCCGCGTGCCGCCATCGGCCTGGATCACATCGCAGTCGACCGTGATCTGATGTTCGCCGAGCGCCTGCATGTCGACAACGGCCCTGAGCGACCGGCCAATCAGACGCTGGATTTCCTGTGTCCGTCCCGAAGGATGACCGGCCGTCGATTCGCGTCGCATACGGTCCGTGGTCGACCGGGGCAGCATACCATATTCCGCTGTAACCCAGCCGCGCCCCTGCCCTTTGAGCCAGGGCGGAAGCCGCTCCTCGACCGAGGCGGTGCAAAGCACATGGGTATTGCCGAATTTGATCAGGCAGGAACCTTCGGCATGGATGGAGACGGCGCGCTCGAGAGCGACCGGGCGCAGGGCGTCATTTTCGCGTTTGGACGGCCGCATTGTTTATCTCGTGGACATGATTGATCGGGCGGCCACACTACGCAGGAGCGTTCGCAATAGCAACCGCTGTTAGAAGCGATCCACGACGGATTTTGCCGAATATTTCAAGGATGCGCGCCGCCTTGTGTCCTCATCGGCAAAGCCAAACCGTGTTCGGCCTGACGGCTCTAATCCGGCGATCTCCAAAATCAGCTTGCGGCGCACGGCCATCTCGAAACTTTCCCGGTCTTTTGCAGTTACGACGAAGGCGCCCGGCCCGCCTATGATCTGCTCTTCATAGGCCTCTTCCAGATCGTATGAGACCGGGCGTCCGCCGCAGTTTTTTTCACCGCACAAAATCGGAAGGCCATTGATGACAATGCCAGCGGAGACGGCCGCATCACGCGCGGTGGAGATCGGAATCCCGTCCCAGTTATTCGCACTGTCGCCGGAAAGATCCATCACCCTTCGTGTGCCGCGAATATCGTTTTCCTCGATCAGCGTTTGCCCCTTGGCAAGCGCGCTGCCGATTGCGTTATAGCCAAAGGCGCGCCTTGGGGCAGCGAGTAGCTTGTTCGCAAACACTTTTGCGCTTTCCGGCCCGTCGATGATCGTCCAGGGGACAACGACATCCTGATTGTGCATATTGCCCCATTCCACATAGGTGACGGCAATCCGCTGAAGCAGCCCCTGGCGAATGGCGCTGATAACATCCGGGTGGGTGATCGCCTCGGCATGGCCACGGCGCTGAAACATTGTCTCGGCGCTGTCGATTGAGCCGGAACTGTCGGCAAGAAAGACGAGTTCGAGGTCGGTATCCTCTGCCTGGGCGGGAGCGATGCCTAGAAGTAAGGCAAGGTAACATAACACGAGCGATATTCGCACTTTCATACCTGCAATTCTGCCCTCATCATTTTGCAATTCCAACTGTACCACATTGAGCGGTGCAAATCGCTTTTTCTGAACGATAGGTTGTTTTTCACAGATGTCATAATCTGATCGCGCCAATAATATTAATGTCCCGTCATTAGTTCGATTATTAAATAAAGCGGAGCTTAGGTATGTCCCAGCGTCTTTTCGCGGCTTTCCTTATTGCTGCATTCTCAGGATTGGTTGCGGTCTCAAGCGGAACTTCGGCGCAGATTTACTCCAAAGCCGATCTCGACCCGGATGCCGTCCGGCTACGTAACGCCGTTATCAAAATCTATGAGATCGGATTGAAACCGTCGCTGACATCGGAAGAAAAAGATGCGCTCGGCGACTTCAGCTTCAATTTTCCCATGCCCCGCAAAGGCGATGAACTTCTAAATTTCGCGGCAACAACTGATGGCCGCTTTCTGGTTATGCCCGTCATGTCCCTCAGGGCGCTCGAAGATCTTACGACAGCTTACGCCTGGCTGTACCACAATAAATATAGTTTGAGCACGATTGACCTTTATTTCGCAATGCTGCGGTATCGCGACCCGAAAGATTTCCCCGGCGGTAAATTTCCAAAGATCATGGATGCGCTCGGCGTTCCGAAAGATGCTTACAAGACCTCAAAAAAGGTCGATGAGCTTTCGCTTAGCTTAAGGAATGAAGCTTTCGCCTTCATCATCGCCCATGAGCTGGGACATATCCGGTTCCGTCACAATCCTATCAAGGACATTACGCCGAAACAGGCGCAGGACGACGAGTCGGAGTCGGATCGTTTCGCATTGGAGCTGTTTAAGCGCACCGGCACCCCCGCTTTAGGCCCGATGCTTTTCTTTCAGGCGCAGGTTTACGCTCTGCTGCACCGGCATGAATTTCGCACCGATGACGAGTGGCTGAAATATGTGACGTTGAGAATGACTCATCCTCTCAGTGTTGAGCGAATCAAAGCCATGGCCGACTTTATCGAAGGCCCGCTTTTGAAGTCACGCCCGAAAGAAACGGGTCTTTGGCTCGATATTGCAGGAAAATTCCGTCAGATGACCAGAATCATGGAAGATGTGGAGCTGGCGCGCTGCATCGTGAAAGTTGCAAAAGAAGCCGATCCGGCAATCCTCAAGCCCCGGCGCGGCGTCGAAGCAGCGGAAATGATGAAAAGATGCGGTTAACCATTGTCGAAAAGACGGCATAATGGATATTGCGCGATATCTGTTGTCTTGCAGCGCCGGATCTTTCACGATAGTCACGAGTGAAGAAATTCGTACAACCAACTTGAAGGGGTGATTCCATGGCGCGCAAGAAAATCGCACTTGTCGGGGCGGGCATGATTGGGGGCACCCTGGCCCATTTGATCGGCCTGAAAGAACTGGGCGACGTGGTCGCCTTCGATATCGCGGAAGGGCTGCCGCAAGGCAAGTCGCTCGATCTTGCCCAGTCCTCGCCGGTTGACGGTTTTGACTGTAATCTGAAAGGCACGAACGACTATGTCGACATGCGGGGCGCCGATGTCGTAATCGTGACGGCGGGCGTGCCGCGCAAGCCGGGCATGAGCCGCGACGATCTCCTGGAGATTAATCTGAAGGTTATGGAGCAGGTCGGCGCCGGCATTAAGAAATATGCGCCGGACGCTTTTGTCATCTGTATTACCAATCCGCTCGACGCCATGGTCTGGGCCCTGCACCGCATCACCGGGTTCGAACGCAATAAAGTCGTCGGAATGGCCGGTGTGCTCGACTCATCCCGCTTCCGCTATTTCCTTGCCCATGAGTTCGATGTGTCCGTCGAGGATGTCACGGCTTTCGTGCTGGGCGGTCATGGCGATACGATGGTGCCTCTGACACGTTATTCGACGGTTGCCGGAATTCCGCTCACCGATCTCATTAAAATGCGCTGGATTACGCAGGAGCGGCTCGATGAAATCGTGCAGCGTACCCGTGACGGCGGTGCGGAGATCGTCGGTCTTCTGAAATCCGGGTCTGCCTATTACGCGCCTGCTGCTTCGGCGGTTGCGATGGCGGAGTCCTATCTTAAGGACAAAAAGCGTGTTCTGCCCTGCGCCGCCTATCTGAACGGCGAATATGGTGTGAAAGGGCTTTATATCGGGGTTCCTGTGGTAATCGGTGCCAAAGGCGTTGAGCGCGTTGTTGAAATCGAACTCAACGCGCATGAACGGGCCGACTTCACGCGCTCGGTCGGCGCTGTTCAATCGCTGGTCGAAGCCTGTATGCGCATTGCGCCGGGGCTGTCTGAAGCAGGATCTTAAGAATTTTTCCGAAGCGCTGGCGATTGTCAGTGCTCATTCGAAGGCTATAGCCAGGCTGGAGACGATATGAACATCCATGAATATCAGGCAAAAGCGTTGTTGCGTGATTACGGCGTGCCCGTGGCGCAGGGTGCGGTCGCATTCACTGCAGCCGAAGCCGTTAACGCTGCGAAATCGCTTCCCGGACCGGTCTGGGTCGTCAAATCGCAGATCCATGCAGGCGGGCGCGGAAAAGGCCAGTTCAAAGAGCCGGAGGCCGGCGAAAAAGGCGGTGTTCGTCTGGCGAATTCGATCGACGAAGTGGAACAGTTCGCAAAACAGATGCTCGACCGCACGCTCGTAACAGCTCAGACCGGCCCGGATGGCAAGACGGTCAAGCGTGTCTATGTCGAAGACGGTTCGTCCATCAAACGCGAGCTTTACCTGTCGGCGCTTATCGATCGTGCAACCTCCCGTCTGTCCTTCATCTGCTCGACCGAAGGCGGCATGGATATCGAGGAAGTCGCTCGGAAAACACCGGAAAAGATCCTGACCTTGAGCATCGATCCCGCCTCCGGCTATTCCGGTTTCCACGGGCGTAAGATTGCGTTCGCGCTCGGACTGAAAGGCAATCAGGTCAAACAATGCGTAAAGCTCATCGGCGATCTGGCGCGCGCCTTTGTTGGAAAAGATATGTCACTTCTCGAAATCAACCCGCTGATCGTGACCGAGGCGGGGGACCTGCTTTGTCTCGATGCTAAGGTCAATTTCGACGGCAATGCTCTGTTCCGCCATCCCGACATTGTCGAGCTGCGCGATTTGAATGAGGAAGACCCGGCCGAGGTCGACGCCTCTAAATATGACCTGTCTTACGTCAAGCTCGATGGCAATATCGGCTGCCTCGTCAATGGCGCGGGGCTCGCCATGGCGACGATGGATATCATCAAACTTTATGGCGAGGAGCCGGCAAACTTCCTGGATGTGGGCGGAGGCGCCAGCAAAGAGAAGGTGACCGAGGCATTCAAGATCATTCTGCGCGACCCGAATGTTAAAGGCATTCTTGTCAATATCTTCGGC
>CAZMAC010000032.1:0-13692 GCA_964564085.1 uncultured Hyphomicrobiaceae bacterium | reverse complement strand
CGCCCCCGCCTGCGGCATCGAAGAAGGTCGTGCCGAAATTACGGTCGGTCAGTAGCATAGTGATTGCGCCGGCCAGCACTGGCAGCGAAAGCAGAAGCAGGAAGGCCGTGATCAGGATCGACCAAACGAATAGCGGCATCTTATGCAGCGTCATACCCGGCGCGCGCATATTGAAGATTGTGGTGATGAAATTGATCGCGCCCAGAATCGAGGACGCACCCGCAAGGTGCAGCGACAGGATAGCAAGATCCATCGCCGGTCCCGGGCTGCCTGATGTGGAAAGGGGCGCATAAATCGTCCAGCCGCCCCCGACGCCATTTCCGCCGGAGTCCCCTTCAACGAAAAGCGAAAGAATCAGAAGCATGAACGAGGCTGGAAGCAGCCAGAAGGAAATGTTGTTCATACGCGGGAACGCCATATCCGGCGCGCCGATCATAAGTGGAACGAACCAATTGCCGAAGCCGCCGATCATGGCCGGCATGACCATGAAGAAGATCATGATCAGACCATGCGCGGTCACGAACACATTGTAAGTGTGCGGATTAGAGAAAATTTGCAGGCCCGGCTCTTGCAGCTCCAAACGGACGCCAACCGAAAGCGCACCGCCGATCAACCCCGCAATAATCGCGAAAATCAGATAGAGTGTTCCGATATCTTTGTGGTTTGTGGAAAAAAACCAGCGCGCGAAAAATCCGGGCGCATGATCGTCGTGATACCCACCTTCAGCTTTGGTTGCCATTTGTCATTTCCTTTAAGTTCTGACTTCTCTGCCTCGTGGAGTCAGAAACTGCATCCCAATCATTGCGTGTTAGCCGACGCTAGCTTGTTCTTGTCTTGCGCCTCATTTTTTGAAGACTTTACCGGCTCCTGCATTGTCGATGCAGATTTCGGATTATTCTTTTCAACCCAGGCGGCAAATTCTTCTTCACTGACAACACGTACGGCGATCGGCATATAAGCGTGACGCGATCCGCATAATTCCGAGCATTGACCAAAATAAACGCCCGGCTTCGTCGCTTTGAACCATGTCAAATTCGTTCGGCCTGGGATAGCATCCATTTTTGAACCGAAAGCCGGCATCGCCCAATTGTGCATCACATCGCTGGCTGTCACCAAAACATGAACAACCTTATTGACGGGCACGACCACGTCATTATCGACAGCCAACAGATATGGCTGGCCGGGCTTCAGATCGTCCTTTTCGACAAGAATAGAGTCGAAGGCGATACCGCCGTGATCCGGATAGCTGTAGCTCCAGTACCATTGATAGCCGGTGGCTTTTATCGTGACATCCGCTTTTGGAATATCGAACTGCGCATAAAGAAGCCGGAATGACGGGATGGCGATAACGAGCAGGATCAGAACGGGAACGACAGTCCAGACGACTTCGATGAGGGTGTTATGGGATGTTTTTGACGGCTCCGGATTGGCTTTTTCATTGTATCGCACCATCACCCAAACCAGAAGGGCGAGCACAAAAATCACAATCGCGGTAATGATGACCAGCAACAGATTATGAAAATCATGCATTTGCTCGGCAATCGGGGTCGCGGCAGGTTGAAAACCAAGTTGCCAATCCTCCGGCTTTCCCTCTGCGGCGAAAGCGGTGCCGGGCATTAAGAACATCAGCCCCAATCCGGCGATCTGTCTGCAGCCCAATCTATGAAAGCTCGGTCGCATCTTTTGTTCCTTTGTAAGCCTTCTTGTTGGCGGGGGAGCGGGGAAAGAGGGTAATCGTTGGCATATTCAAATTTATGCAACAACGTCTTAAACTGCTCTCAGCTAACCGGCAATACTGTACAGGAAAAGACAGGCCCGATATTCGCGACAAATATTCGCGCAGTTGCCAAATTTTATGCGCGTTGAGTCGACCTGGCGTTCACATCTGAAAGCTCCGGCCGCCGCTCATGTGCTCCTAACATACTGACGCATTCACATGGTACATGCGCCAGCGCCTTAGCTTTATATTTATGCATCAATTTTACCAAACTCCGGCGTTGCCTCCGCTCGGATCGATGCACCAGCATTCTATTGACCAATCCGACCCGCCCGGTTTAAGCGAGTGTGATGGCAATATCCTACACAAATGTATACCGGAGACCAAGGAACGTGATCTCAAAAAACCTGTTCCTGGCGATTACTGCCATTGCTTACATGCTTGTGACGCCAGCTTATGCACAAGGAGCTGGTCCTGAGCTGAGCTCCAGCCAGGTTCGCTCCACGCATGGCGAATGGCAATTGCGCTGCGGCCAGCCGCCTGGTGCGCGGGTTGAAAAATGCGCGCTTGTCCAGAGCGTCAAGGCCGAAGATCGCCCGAACGTTTCATTAACTGTCATTTTCCTTCGCTCTTATGACGGCAAAACGCGAATCCTGCGAGTTGTCGCGCCGCTCGGCGTTCTGCTTCCGACCGGCCTTGGCCTGAAGATCGACAATGCCGATGTGGGTCATGCGCCATTTTTGAAATGCGGCCCCGTAGGCTGCGTCGCTGAAGTCGTCGCTAATGAAGAGCTGATTACCAAAATGAAGACGGGGTCTAATGCCGTCTTTATCATTTTTCAGACACCGGAATATGGAATTGGCGTACCGATTTCGCTCGCCGGGTTCTCCGATGGGTTGACCAAACTCAACTGATTTTTTGGCTTATCGCAGCAAATTGTGCTTTTTAGGCAACAAAGACGTGGCCAATTGGCACCTCATATGTGAATCAAAAACGCTGCATTTTTGGTCGAGCTCTGAATTCGACTACAATCATAGGCGCTGCTTGATTCGCAATCGGGTCGGGCTGCCGTAACAAGCGAGCTGGGTAAGGCTCGTTTTCGCAACTTTGTACAATTGCGTTCGGTTTGTTGGTTTTGCGTATGAGTTCGAGTCAAGGGCGCGAAGAGCGTCTCTCTATCGAGGCATTACGAGAGAACCGGATGAGACTTTTTCGTAGCATAGCCAGCGCCCAAGGGGGACGGCTATTCGCCAATATGGGAGCGGCTTTTGAAATGGACGACGAGCTTGCCGCGCAAGTCGTGCGTTATTTCCTACCGCCCATTAAGAAATGCATCTCAAGACATATGCAAACCCCGCAAGGGCTGGTCTATTTCCTTGAGATGATCGGCACGCGCCGGCACGACCATTATCTCGCAGATCCCGGCATTTTCGGTGATCCTCAGGTCGAGGAAGAGGGCCGCACCATTCTCAGCAATCTTTTTGCCAATCCGGGCCAGCTGAGGCGAATCATCAACAATCGCACCAAAGTCTTGCCTGTCCAGCCGGAAATACTGGAAAGAATGCTTCCCTATGCGGCGCTTTTCGCGATTGGCGCGATTGAACAAAAAACGCGCCAGCCTTTGCAGGGGATTCTGATTAAGCTGCTCAATGGCCGGGCCGACCCGGTTGCGGCTTCAAATCCGTATAAATCACTTGCCGCCGAAATTCGCCGCCGCCACGGCGATCTGAGCGATCATGAGCAAGTCCGCAGATCCGGGCTGAGCGGCATCATCGGCGCCTTGTTCTCCAAGCCAGACAGTCAGGAAGCGGCTTAGAGCGTTTCCAGGCGAAGTGGAAACCGGTTCGCCGTCCGGAAACGCGGCAAAACAAAGAGTTCGAGTCGCCTAAGCGATTCCGTGAAACGCGAAACGGCTCTAAATCAATAAGCTTCCGTGGTGAAAATCTTGTCGATATTGCCCTGCCATTCCTGTTCGTATTTGCGAAGCAGGAGTTCGGCCGGCGTTGATCTGCTTCCGATGACTTCCTCCAGGCTTTCGAGAAAGATCGTCTCATCCTCGCCGCTTGAATTAGATATGTTCCGCTTTTGAAGCCCATCCTGGGCAATTCGCAGCACATCGCGCGCGACCGGCAGGAGCTGGCCACCCCGGAACGGCGCTTTCAGCCCGTCGCGAGGCACGCTGTCTCGCAGCGACTGCTGTTCTTCGACGGTCCAATCCTTCACAAGCGCCCACGCAGCATCAAGGCTGGCGCTATTGTACAGCAAACCCGTCCAAAGGGCCGGCAAGGCGCAAAGCCGCCGCCAGGGTCCGCCATCGGCGCCACGCATCTCCAGAAAATGTTTCAGGCGAACTTCAGGGAAAAGCGTCGTCAGATGCTGCGACCAGTCCGAGAGGGTTGCCCGCTCGCCCGGCAATTGCGGAAGCTTTCCTTCCAGAAAAGCACGGAACGACTCACCCGTCACATCAAGATAGCGCCCATGCCGGTAGACGAAATACATCGGCACATCGAGCGCATAGTCCACATAGCGTTCAAAGCCCATGCCGCTTTCAAACGCGAAGGGAAGCATGCCGGAACGCGCATTATCCGTATCGCGCCAGATCTCGCTGCGATAAGACAGGAAACCGTTGGGCTTGCCCTCCTTGAAGGGAGAATTGGCGAAAAGTGCGGTCGCGATCGGCTGCAGCGCCAGGCTCACACGCAGCTTTTTCACCATGTCGGTTTCATCGGAAAAGTCGAGATTGACCTGTACTGTGCAGGACCGGAACATCATGTCGAGCCCGAGCGTGCCGACTTTTGGCATGTAGGCCGCCATGATCTTATAACGGCCCTTCGGCATGCGCGGCGTCTCCGCCGTGGTCCACTTCGGCGAGAAACCAAGGCCAAGCATACCGATCCCGAGCGCATCGCCTGCCTCACGCACCTGGGCGAGATGCGTGTTCACTTCGCTGCAGGTCTCATGAATGGTTCGCAGCGGCGCACCGGACAGCTCGAACTGACCGCCCGGCTCCAATGTTATGGACCCGCCGGCTTCAAAGCTTGGGTCTTTCAGCGCGATGATGTTGTCGCCTTCGTAAACGGCTTCCCAGCCGAAACGAGCGCTCATCTCCTGAAGCAGCGCCGCGATCCCGGACGGTCCCTCATAGCCGACGGGTGATAGATCCACTGTATGGAAGCCGAATTTTTCGTGCTCGGTACCGATTCGCCAGTCTTCTCGGGGTTTGCATCCCGCCTCCAAATAGGTCACCAGTTCATCCCGGCTCTCAATCGGCCGGCCGGCCTTGTTCTCATCGCGTGCAAGCATGAAAAAAACCCTTGCCTTTTATACAGCTCGGCTTCCTTAAGTCTCATTGGCGTATAAAATCAAGCAGAAGGATAATTTACTCTAAAGAACCGATTTTACACCGCTCCGCCTTCAAAATCGAACAAACCGTTGTCATTGTCAGCTTTCTGATTTGATTGTTCGAATGCGTGGCCTTAGCGGGTCCTTCGATCAATAGGGCGTAAACCACCTGTCTTGTCCTGCAATCGTCAGTCTCCTATGCCGCAAAACACACAACCGCGCCTTGTCATTTTCGATTCCGGTGTCGGGGGCCTCAGCGTTCTGCGGGCGCTGCAAGCCGCTGTCCCGGAGGCGGCCGTCACCTATCTCGCCGATGACGCTTATTTTCCCTACTCCGCCCTCGGCGATGCGGAGCTTGCTGCGCGCGTTTGCGACGTAATGTCGCAGGCCATCGCGGCGGTCGAGCCTGACGCCGTCGTCATTGCCTGCAATACCGCCTCGACCGTTACCCTGCCCTTGCTGCGCAACAGATTCGAAACGCCCATCATCGGAACCGTCCCGGCGATCAAGCCGGCAGCACAGCTCAGCAAAAGCGGACTCATCTCGGTGCTTGGCACTTCGGCGACCGTTAGGCGGGATTATACGCGCGCGCTCATCGATGAATTCGGTCAGGGCTGCCAGTTCACGTTGACCGGATCGGCACAGCTGGCAGCCCTCGCCGAAACCGTTTTTGTAGGCGATCCCGTTCCGGATACGGAGATCTTGGCCGAAATAGCGCCCTGCTTTGTCGAGGCGGACAAGGGCTGCACAGATGTCGTCGTGCTTGCCTGCACGCATTATCCGCTCATTCTGGAGACATTGAAGCGTCTTGCGCCCTGGCCTGTCGCCTGGCTCGATCCTGCGCCCGCCATCGCCCGCCGGACGGCGAACCTGCTTGCTGAACGCGGCTTTGCGGTTGGCGTCGGCATTGCGCAGCAAAACGGGACGGCGATTTTCACCTCCGGCAAAACATCTTCACCGGCGCTGACCCGGCAGCTTGACCGCCTTGGCTTGAGGTTGCAATCTCCTCCCGCCTCCGTTTCGTGACGGAGCTGTCTTGCCGAGCAACGGACACCGCCAATGATTCCACGCTATTCACGCCCGCAAATGGCCAACATCTGGTCGCCCGAGACAAAATTCAGCATTTGGCTGGAGATTGAAACGCTTGCCACCGAGGCGATGGCGGAGCTGGGCATAGTGCCAAAGGAAGCAGCGCAGGCCGTGCGCGAGCGCGGCGGCTTCGACATCGCCCGCATCGACGCCATCGAGCGCGAGGTCAAGCATGATGTGATCGCTTTTCTCACCAGCCTTGCCGAACATGTCGGGCCGGAAGCGCGGTACGTGCATCAGGGTATGACGTCCTCGGACGTTCTCGACACATGTCTCAATGTGCAGCTCGTCCGCGCCGCCGACCTGCTGCTCGCCGATATAGACGAATTGCTGGCGGCCCTCAAGCGACGCGCGCTGGAGCATAAGGATACGCTCTGCATTGGCCGCAGCCATGGCATCCATGCCGAGCCGACCACATTTGGCCTGAAATTGGCGCAGGCCTATGCCGAATTTGCGCGAGGGCGGAAACGTCTGCTCACGGCTCGCGACGAAGTGGCGACGGCCAAAATCTCCGGCGCTGTCGGGACTTTTGCGAATATCGATCCGCGGGTCGAGGCCTATGTCGCGGAAAAACTTGGGCTAAAGCCGGAGCCGGTCTCGACACAGATCATTCCGCGCGACCGCCACGCCGCTTACTTCGCCGCGCTCGCCGTCATCGCTTCTTCCGTTGAACGGCTCGCCACCGAAATCCGCCATCTTCAGCGTACTGAGGTCGGCGAAGCGGAGGAATTCTTCTCCGAAGGCCAAAAAGGGTCTTCGGCCATGCCGCATAAGCGCAATCCCGTGCTTACCGAAAACCTGACCGGCCTTGCCCGCATGGTGCGCGCCTATGCCCTGCCGGCCATGGAAAATGTCGCCCTTTGGCATGAGCGGGACATCTCACATTCCTCTGTCGAGCGTATGATCGGCCCGGACGCAACGGTGACCTTGGATTTCGCTTTAGCCCGGCTCACCGGCGTGATCGACAAGCTCGTCGTCTATCCGGAAAAGATGCAGGAAAATCTGGAAAAAGGCGGCGGCATCGTGCATTCGCAGCGCGTGCTCCTGGCGCTGACGCAGGCCGGTGTGTCCCGCGACGACGCTTACCGGATCGTGCAACGCAATGCCATGACCGCCTGGCAGGGTAAGGGCGATTTTCTAGCGCTGTTGAAGGCAGATGAGGACGTGACGAAGGCGCTAAGCACAAAGCAGATCGAGGCCTGTTTCGATTATGCGCATCACATGAAGGCGGTTGACGAGATCATGGAAAGAGCGCTCCGCGATGACGATTAGACTGCGGCAGGCAAGGCATCACGTGAGATAACAACCTCAAAAATCGACGAAAAAATCATAAGCTCTATCGATCCGTTTACGGCTCGTTCGAACAACCGCCCATTGATGAAGCTCCGACCTTTCAGACACTTCCTCGATCGTCCATTCCAAATTCTTATGAAAGAAATCTACGGCTTTGCGAATGGCGGGAAGCTGATAGTCATCCAGAAAAATCACGCATCCAGGGCGGAGTAATTTCTCCAAATAGAACAGGTCGATAAAAACGCCATCAAATCTGTGGTTGCCGTCAACGATTGCAAAATCGAATGATCTGTCTTTGCTGACGAGCTGGGGCAAAATGCGTTCTGACGGCTCGCCCGAAAATTCGACGCGGTCTGCATCAAAAAATTCATACAAAAAATTCAACCCGATATTTGAGAACCGGCTTTCCTGGTTCGGATCGATCGCGAAGTAGCTCGCATCTTTATTACCCGAGCGCAGCAATGCAGCGAATGCATTGAGCGTAGCAAAACCGTATCCAAGTCCGATTTCGATAACCGATGAGGCACGCTCGACCTTAAGCCAGCTTTGAATGGCACGACCCTCCAATGGGGCAATGGCGACAGGAAATATTTCATGGGGTTTCCCGTCGAATTTCGAAGTGAGGTGTCCGCTCCGCGAAATCTCGCTGATCTTTTTGTCAAGACGTTCAATTTGACTCGGCAAGCGGGCGCTCCACAAAAAACATCTGCAAATGCGGGCGGAGACACCGAGCACTAATGCGACATCAGCACCGGCATCGTCATATGACGGAGAATATGCCGCGTGACGCCGCCAAACACCATTTCTCTCAAACGCGAATGGCCATAACAGCCCATAACAAGCATGTCGCTATTTGCGCGACGCAAATCAGCCATAAGCTCTTCGGCATCGGAGTGACTTGTGCTATTGGCGACCGCCGCTTCCGCATTTATGCCATGCAGGGACAGACTTGCCGCTAAGTCTTCCGCAGGATTGTGCGTTCCGTTTTCCGCCGAGTTGACGGCGAGAATACGAACCGAACTCGCCATTTTCAGAAGCGGCAACGCATCAAATGCGGCGCGCGCACTTTCCCGCGAATGATTCCAGGCAACCGTTATTCTTTCGCCAACCGATTCGAAGCTCACATTTTCGGGAATCAGCAAAACAGGGCGGCCGGTCTCAAGAATGAGGCGGATCGGCAGGTCGTACCATTGGCCGATCGGATCGTCCTGCCCCTGTCCTCCGGCAATGACGAGGCCCGCCGTTCGCGCAGCCGATATAATATCGTTGAAGGCATCGGTATCGCGAAGGGCGTGGTGCCGCCATGTGTGAGATATATTCCGGCTGCTTGCCGCTTTTTTAAAGCTTTGCTCGATGGCTTCGGCCTCCTCACGCTGGCTTTGATTATGCCGCGCGAGATAATCGGACGGGATGCCGCCATAAAGCGTGATCTTAGCGGAATTGTGCGCGCCGATAAGATGCGCGCGGTTTTTCTCGGCCAAATAGCCGGCCACTTCGCAAAGGAGCCCGGCGGATTTTGCTGCTGGAAGATAGGTCAAGATCGTTTTATACATCCGCCTGATCCTTTTGGTTACGATAAAAGGAAACGCTATCTGTACCCCACTATTGAAACCTTGATTTCCATCAAGCAGCAGAAGCGGAATAACCGTTTGTCTCTTTGACCTGTGTCAAGCGCTACGCCAATAGCATGCTTATAATGACGGCCCGGCGGCAGGCTTGAAAGCGCGTCAGAAATCAGAGCTTTGACATGACTGAAGATATAAACAACCAGACCATCGTCATTTCGTTTCGGACCGATAAAGCAGCCGGCGGCGAACAGGACATGGTGCATATTACCCGCCTTGATCTGGAAGCCCCCTGGCGATGGCTGAGCGCGGGCTGGTCTGATCTCCTGGCCATGCCGCAAATCAGCCTAGCCTATGGCGCGATCTTTGCGGCTATCGCCATAGGCTTATGGCTTGGTCTGGCCACGCTTGGTTGGCAATCGCTCATGCTGGCTCTTGCGGGCGGGTTCATGCTGATCGGTCCGGTCCTGGCCGTCGGGCTGTACGAAGCGAGCCGGCAGCGCGAGCAGCGCGGGCAGGGTGAAAAAGTCAGCTTCCGCGATGTCGTTCTCGCCGGGTTTAAAGCGCCCGATCAGCTTGCTCTGTTAGGCTTGGCCCTATTGCTAACCTTTATGATCTGGATTCAAATCGCGTTTCTGCTCTTCATGCTGTTTTTCGGCGCGCGACCCTTTCCGCCCATCCAAGATTTTGTGCCGACGCTGCTTTTCACAGGCGGAGGCGTCAGCTTGCTGATTATCGGAACGATTGTCGGAGCGGTGCTGGCCGCGATCGTGTTTTCAATGTCTGTCGTCTCGGCGCCCATGCTGGTGGCACGTCCCGTCGGCGTGACCACCGCGATTTTCGCCAGCCTGCAGGCGACAATGCTCAACATCAAGCCAATGACCCTTTGGGCCGGGCTGATTGCCGGTTTCATGGCACTCGGTCTGGCAACGCTCTGCGCCGGGCTCGTCATCATCTTCCCGCTGATCGGCCATGCCACATGGCACGCTTACCGCGAAGTGCTGGAGCAGAAGTAGCCAAAGCTTCGACTTTATTGATCAGGCCTCAGCTTTTTTTCGGAGTTCGAGGAACGGTTGTCCGCGTCGGGCGGCAGATCGTCTTCGTCGTCCTGAAGAGCCCGATAGGCTGCACCGTCCAGATCGTCGAACTGACCGGAGCGCAACGCCCATAAAAAGGCGGCGAGTCCGATAAGGCCTAGTAGCAAAGCGGCCGGTATGAGCCAGGCCAGCGCCGTCATGTTTCTTCCTGCGGTTCCAGACGGGAAACCGCCATCCACTTTTCCTGAGACCGCTTTGCCGAAAGCTTCAGCTTCATGGCGCGCAGGCGCAAGGCGTTTGCCGTTACGAATATCGATGAGGTCGACATAGCGATCGCAGCAATCAATGGCGTGACAAAACCGGCAAGGGCGATGGGGATGAAAATCAGATTATAAACGCCGGCAATGCCGAAATTCTCAAAGGCCATACGCTGAGCGCGCTGAGCGGTTGCCAGCAAATCAATGACTGCGTGAAGCTCCGCGCCCTGGAAGACGGCGTCCGACGCCATCTGGCTGATATCGGCGGCGGATGCCGGTGCGAGCGAAGCGTGAGCCGTGGCAAGCGCGGGGGCATCGTTCAGACCGTCACCGACCATCAGAACTTTCCGGCCCGTCCGGCCGAGCGCTTTAAGCCGCGCGATTTTTTCCTGTGGCTTGCAAGCCGCCCGCCATTCCGCGACGCTGGTTTGCCGGGCAATCGGCTCCACGGCCTCCGCGCGGTCGCCCGACATGATCTCGATAGCAAAGCCTGCCTCCTTGAGCTTGCCGATCACGGCGGCGGCATCCGGGCGGAGCCGGTCGGCAAAGGTGAATGACGAAATGGAGCCAGTGGGCGCGCGATAGTGAAGCGAAGCCTCACGCGCCGCTTCTCCTTCGATGCCGCACCACTCCGCGGAGCCTAATCTCGCTTCGCCATCCGGCGTCAAGAGCTTTAGCCCGCGACCCGGCTCTTCGGTGACCCCGTCTGGCATCGCGAGTCCGCCGAAGCGGTCTCTTGCAGCCGAGGCCAGCGCCGCGGCATAGGGATGTTTGCTGGCGGCGGCCAGAGGCCCGGCTGCCTGCAATGTCGTGTCGTCGATGCTGCCGGGGTCCAGCAAAATAGGCTTGCCGAGCGTCAATGTGCCGGTCTTGTCGAAAATGATCGTATCGACCTCTGACAGCCGCTCTAGACCATCCGGTGCTTTGACGAGAACACCTTTGGCGAAAACACGGTCTGCCGCCGAAACCTGAACAGCAGGAACGGCCAGAGCCAATGCACAGGGGCAGGTGATGATCAGAACGGCGATCGCAATCATCAGCGAGCCTTCCCAGCCGAGCCCCGCAATCATCCAGCCGAGAAACGCGGCAGCGGCGAGGATGTGAACGGCAGGTGCGTAAAGCTGCGAGGCACGATCGGCGAGGCGGACGTAACGCCCGCGCGCCTGCTCTGCCGTTTCCATGAGACGTGTCAACTCGGCAAGCAGCGTGTCGCCCTCGGTTTTCACCGCCTCAAAAACCACCGGCCCGCTCAAATTGATTGTACCTGCATAAACCTCCGCGCCGGAGGTCAGGGCGCGCGGCGCACTCTCGCCGGTCAGCAGGCTTTCGTCAACCTCCGACGCGCCTGTTATGACAGTGCCGTCGACGGGGAAACGCTCGCCCGTACTCACCGCGATCTGCATGCCCGGCACCAGCGCATCCGCCGCAATGGTCTGCGCCGAGCCGTCCGGCTGCACGATTGTTACGGTCTTTGCGCGCATTTTAAGCAGGTTCTGCGCCGCGCCTTTTGCGCGCGTGCGCATCCGCTGGTCGAGATAGCGCCCGATCAGCAAAAAGAACAGGAGCATCACACAGGCATCGAAATAGACATGCTCACCGCCGCGCACCGTCTGCGCCAGGCTCATGCCTGCCGCCAGCAGGATCGCCAGCGAGATCGGCACATCCATATTCAGCCGCCTTCCCTTCAGCGCCTGCAGGGCGGAGCGGAAAAAAGGCTGTCCCGAATAGGCAACGGCTGGCAGTGCGATCAGGGCAGAAATCCAATGAAACAGGCTCCGCGTGCTTTCATCCATGCCCGTGCTGCCGGCCGACCAGACCGATACGGAGAGCAGCATGACATTGGCGGCGGCAAAACCGGCAACGCCGAGCCGGGCGAGAAAATCGCGATTGCGTTTTTCGTCCTGCTCCGATGCCCCGGCGACCAGTTCGGCGGCATTGAAACCGGCTGTTTTGAGCGTTTCGATAAGCTGCTCGGGGCCGGTGCGGTCTGCATCGAAGCTGATCGCGACGCGTTTGGCGGAAAGATGCGCGCGAGCGCTCGCAACACCGGGAGCGGGCATCAATGCACGCTCAATCTTGCGCATACACCCGCCGCAATTCATATTTTCGACCGTCAGCGTAACCGATTTGAGGCTGGCGGGGCTTCCGTCTTCGGCGTCCTGCCTGGAGGTGCCGGTCTCTATGAATTCGGCTTGAGCCATAGCCTTTCCTTGATCCGGTAGACCATCTCTTCGCCTTGCGGACGGGACCGGACTGCTTTCAGCGACACGATCCAGTTTCCGGGCGGGAGTGTGGCCATCCTTGCGGCGTAGAGGCCAAGCCCGGTCTCTTCGAAAGCGAGCTGCTGGACGGCGTCCGCCGCGACAGGACGTCTAATCATACCGTTCACGACAAGGCCTGTAACCGGTTTGCCGTCAGGACCTTGAATCGAGAGCTCAAGGCGGTCAGCCGTCTTCAGAGAGACCGCATGTGTCCAGCCGAGCGCGGCCTGGCGCCGCTCCGCTTCGATCCGCTGATTATATTGCAGCCCTTGCCTGTAGGCATTGGGATTGTCGACGCCTTCGAAGGTGCTGAGGGCGAAATAAATGAAAATGCCATTCGCAATCAGCATCACGCCGAAAAAGCCAAGAAGGCCGAATAAGACATGACGTCCGGTGATTTCTTTCATCGTGATGACGCTCATTTCGCCGGTCCTCTGAAAATGGTTTCGCGGCTGGTCTCGGTACTGTTCCCCAGATCGCGCACGACAATCGAAAACGGCTCCTGTCCATCATCGATAACGCCGGATGCGCCGGGTGGCAGCGTCACAAAGGCCTTCAGCGTTCTGACACCATTTGGCTCAACCTCGATCCGCGGTGCGCCATTCGCCTCGATCCCGAGAAGCGAAAATTTTGCCTGGGGCAAGCCAAAGACACTCAGCGAGAGAGAGCGCGTTTCGTGAAGCTTGTTCAAAACGCGCACGGTATAGCTGTTCCGGATACCGCCGTCGGAGAGCTTGACGAAAAGCGGATTCCGGTCGGCCTGAATGGTCACTTCCAGGACGGTCTTGGTCATGAGACCCATGACCATGATGGCTCCGACAAAGGCGAAAGCAGAGGCATAAAGAATTGTGCGCGGGCGGATCAAACGCATGGGCGCACGGTCGCCATGGCTGGCGGCATCGAGATTGCGGAAAGTGTCATAAGCAATCAGCTTTTTCGGCCGTCCGATTTTTTCCATGATCTCGTCGCAGGCATCGATACAAAGCGCGCATTGAATGCATTCAAGCTGGGGCCCGTGCCGGATGTCGATGCCTGTCGGACATACGGCCACACACTGCTTGCAATCGATGCAATCGCCCCGGCCTTCCCAGCTTTCGCCTTTTTTGTGCGGCCCGCGTGGCTCCCCGCGAT
>CAZMAC010000031.1:0-13775 GCA_964564085.1 uncultured Hyphomicrobiaceae bacterium | reverse complement strand
CGCGGATTGCATCCCAGAGATCGGCGATGGTGCATGCCGCAGCTTTCTTTAGAAGAGCTTTGATTTTGGAGAAAGCCATTTCGATCGGGTTGAAATCAGGGCTGTAGGGTGGCAGGAAACGGAGCTCTGCCCCCGCTTTTTCTATGGCCTGTCTGGCGACCACGGACTTGTGCGCAGGCAGATTATCTATGACAACGATGTCACCAGATTTGAACGTCGGAGCAAGTACCTGCTCGACATAAGCAACGAAAGCATCGCCATGCATGGCCCCGTCGAGCGTCATTGGCGCTGTCATGCCAGACAGGCGCAGAGCGCCAATGAAGGTCGTTGTTTTCCAGTGGCCGTGCGGAATGGGCGCGCGGCAGCGCTTGCCCTTTGGAGCCCGACCTCGAAGCCGAGCCATCTTTGTCGAAGTTCCTGTTTCATCGATGAAAACAAGACGTTCGGGATCAAGGTCCAGTTGCCCATCAAACCAAACCTGACGCGCTGCCCTTACATCGGGACGATCCTGTTCGGTAGCGTGCGCCGTCTTTTTTTATAAGTGACGCCATGGCGTCGAAAGAACCGGAAGACAGTGCTCAGCGCCAGTTGAACGCCATGAGTATGATCCAAATAGTCGGCGATCTCGGCAAGCGTTATATCCGGTGTCGTCTCGACCAGTACCAGGATCTCGTCGCAGAATGCGTCGATCCGATGGGATCGAACATCGCCGCCGGAGCGCTTGGCGGACCAACAGCCAGTCTCCTGCCAGCGGCGAACCCACTTGATCGCGGTCGAGACACCAATGCCGAACCGCTCCGCTGCTGCCCGACGAGACATCCCGTTGTTTACCGCTGCAATAACCCGTTCACGCAAATCGTCCGAAAAGGCTCGCGTCGTATGGGCTGGCCCCCATCACCAGCTCTCATCGTGAATCATAATTCGCGGTTTATGGGAATCCCTGAATTGACTCCGACACCACGAAAAATGCTCTAGGTTGCGTTGACAAAAGGTATTCCCAAATCAGCTGAATTTTGATTCAAGGATGTCTTTTAGGGGAGGCATCTTTGGGATATCCGAGCGACGTCAGCGACGCAGCATGGGAAATCGTTGCACCGCTCTTGCCATCAGAACGCGGCCGTTGGGCACGGCCAGCACAGGATAATCGCAGATATTTCAATGGCATGATGCGGATCATGCGGACTGGTGCGAAGGTTTATCCTGAGCGCTCACCATAAAGGTTCGCACCTTGGCGTTACATGCCACCAGACTACGGCAAATGGAACTCCGTCTACGTCCGTTTCCGCCGCTGGGCCGAGACAGGCGTTTGGGACGCCATTCTTGAGACCCTTGTCGAGCTGGGCCTCACTGATGACTGGGCTCACATGATGGACAGCACCACTATTCGCGCTCATGCTCAGGCTAGCCAAGCGGAAAAAGGGGGACTTATTCAAATGCTCTTGGTCGAAGCCGCGGCGGCTTTTCGACAAAGATCCACGCCCGCTCAGACGGTCTCCGCGAATGTTTATCATGAGCGGCCAGCGCTCATGACCGACGTCCTCTCGGCTTTGCCCTCACAGGCGGCGAAACCTCGGAGCGAAGCTTTATGCTGAGCGCTCAGGATAAACCTTCGCTATCGCGGCGTAGATGAACTGCTGGCGTTGCCGGTCAACAAACCGAAATCATGTTGGCCGACAAAGGTTTCGATAGCGATGATATCCGCTCATGCCTGCTTTTAAAGGGCATCGGGCCGGTCATTCCGCCCAAGACAAACCGAAAAGATCCACCGGTTTGCGATTTCAAAGCCTATAAGGATCGTAACCGGATTGAGCGTATGTTCAGCAAGCTGAAACAGTTCCGCCGCATCGCAACGCGCTACGACAAAACCAAGCTATCCTACGCTGGATTCCTGGCCCTTGCAGCTACGCACATCTGGCTACCGACTTTTGTCAACGCAACCTAGTTCAGTTATGATCTTCTGGTAATAGAGGTATTGGATAAAGTTCCACACCTTGCTCGTGAAGCTCCTTAGCATCCTGATCTGATGCCTCACCGTAAATATTGCGCGGTGTCGTTTCCTTATGATGAATTTTCAAAGCTTCTTTAGTAAAACGTGGTCCAACATATTCCGAATTATCTTGGACAAATTTCTTTAGCTTTCGTAACGCATTTAACGCTTCGGACGACACTGCTTCGCTGCTCGTAGGCCCTGCCGGACTCTTTTCGCGGTTGCCGGAGACGATATTGGGAGCCATGAGCGCTTTTTTCACGCGTCGCGCGCTGCAAATGGGGCAGCATAGCTGGCCGGCCGTCGCTTGCTTCTCATAGGCTGCGGAATTTGCGAACCAAGCTTCGAATCTATGATTTTTGATGCATTCAAGCGAATACTTAATCATCTGATATCGCTGTATTGCTACCAGTTTCAGACCAATTATAGGTACGAATATCAAAATTACGGGTATGATTGAGAGAGGGAATACGAGCACGCGCGGCCTCGACCTGACTCAAATCGATATTGGCCGTTATATATCCGGGGCCGTCTTTTGCTTCGGAAAGAATTTCACCCCATGGCGAAACGATCAAGCTATGACCGAATGTTTCGCGGCCATTCTCGTGAAGCCCGCTTTGAGCGGCTGCCAGCATGAAGCAGCCGGTTTCGATCGCCCGGGCACGGAGCAGGATATGCCAATGCGCCTCGCCGGTCTGCTTTGTAAAAGCGGAGGGAGCCGTCAGAATATTGGCTCCTGCGCGAGCCAGGGCTTTATACTGTTCAGGAAACCGAAGATCATAACACGTGGTAACGCCTAGCATTCCTAAGGGCGTATCAATTAAAACTGCTTCCGAGCCTGGACGGTAATTCTTCGACTCTTTGTATGACTCCCCATTTGCCAGATTGACATCAAACATATGGATCTTGTCATAGCGGGCCGCGATAGCGCCGTCCGGCGCAAAGATAAAAGCACGATTGGCAGCCTTGTGATCATCGACTTGGACTGCAACCGAGCCAATGTGGAGCCAAATCCTTAGTTCGCGCGCAATTTGGGCAAAATCCTCCAGAATGGCCGTATTTTTTTCCGACTTGATCCGTTGGAACAATCGCTCCGTCTCAAGCTCCATGAGAGGCGTGTTTTCTGGTGTTTGAATGTAATTAGCTCCATCCGCTGCAGCTGCTCTTATCAGATCTTCTGTAATTGTAATATTCGCTGGGACTTCCCTCCCGGAGCAAAGCTGTACAAGGGCGGCACGGAATTTTTTTGGAGATGACATCTGACAGATCCCATTGGCAAAGGATAATGACTCAGTCTGCAAGCAGCATGTCCAGCTCACCCTTCTGGTCAAGCTCATGAAGATCGTCACAACCACCGACGTGCCAGGAACCTATGAAGATTTGCGGAACAGTGTTCCGTCCGCCAGCTCGATCGGCCATTTCTTGACGCTTTTCGGGGTTTAAAGTGACCCCGATTTCATTGAATGTAACGCCTTTCTTTTTAAGAAGGCGCTTTGCGGAAGAACAGTATGGGCAGAACATCATTGTATATATCGTAACAAGCGGCATATCCGAAAGCCTCAATCTGGCCAGTTTCTCTGACGATAAGTGGGATATTCGCGGCTTTTGCGCAACTGCGATCAGGAATGATGATCAGCTGTCGAAGTTTCACTTTGACGTGTTCTTAAGCATTTCCGACGATTATCAAATCTACGGTAAATGCGTCCCTCACTGGTAAGGCCGATTTTCCTGATTTGGCAGAGCGGCGCACTGCGATACGAGTTGGATGATGCAACGCGATTGGCTCACTTGCATTATCTACCGACAGGGCACAGAGGGAAGATGAATATGCGCATACAGTATTTTTTGCACGGCGTTGCGGTAGCCTTGATAGCTAGCTTCGCGATTTCGTCTGCACCATCGCAAGCCGGTGGCAGAGATTGTGGTTGGCATTGCTTCGACGACAACTCAGACTCCTCCTATCACCGCACATATTTGCGACGCATCGAAGTAGAGCGTGGCGTTTATGAGATAGCGCGTAAGCCTTCGCGCTACGGGTGGGTCAAAACGCGCGTTAGGATCAACGGTCGTTACAAATGGCGGAAAAAGCGCGTTTTGCTTCGTCCTTACAAGAACATCGCCATCTATCGTCGCCCACACCACAAATACGTATGGGAGCGCGTTACCATCCATCCTGAGAGAGATTCCTGGGGATCTGGTTCCGAATATGGGGCAAAAGACTGGTAGCTTCTACGACTACGTAGTTCCGGCGAGATCCATTCAACAAGCCTGCGTTCGATAGAACGCAGGCTTACGTATTTTAGCGTCGGGCCAAATTATGCTGCACTGCAAAAAAATCTGGCGAGGAAAGCGTATTTGTTATAATCTTTGCTACTTGCAGCTTTTAAATTTCGGCTAAACGAATGATCTTTGGAACTCAACTCGCTTTTTTAGAGCCAAGACGTGATTTTCATGGATCATTGACGCCAGTCTCATCACGTTCCGCCAACCGTTCGGTTTGCTTTTTATTTTCATCGAAAGATCAGATTCCGACTGACTTTGCCGGCTATTTTGTCGACACGACGCGAAAATCGTTATTGGCAGCAACGACATCTCTTACCAGATTGTCGTTCAACGTACATGATTTCTTTCTGCGTATAAATCAGATACTGGCATTTGAAAGCTTCGTTAGAAGCAGCTGGAATTGTTTCTCAGCAGTGACCACGCCTTGGACTTATGGCGCAAATCTGTTTTGGACAGGAGAACCATCGGGAAAGAAGACTATCATGCCCTTTTGGAAATCGAGCGTTCCCGCTTCATCAATCTTTCAAACACCACAAGCATTCGTCGCCGAACAGTACTACCCGCAAGCATTTTGGCAGCAACCTGCGCTTGTTTCAGTTGCGTCCACCTCGATGGCTCTTTTAATGTTTGCCTCGATGCTAATGCAACCCCGGCATCATTTGTCATATAGTTGAACAGGCTCTAGCCTTTAGGCGCTTTGCTGGCTTGGCTTGACTGTTTACGTACCGGTTTCTTCCGACAGAATGCGGACACCTCTGTTCCTTTAGACGTTTTATAAGCTCTGACCCAGGAGCAATTATCGTTGGCTTTGCAGGTCGACATCTCCAACCCCTTACACGCCGAATTAGCTGCGTGCAGTTCACTGGATTGTACTATCGCGATTAATGCCACTAAAAATACAGCAAACGATCTGAGGAACATATCAACCACCTTTTTACTCAATAGCTTTAGGTAGCACGTCAAAACTGAAACGAAATATCACGGCAATTGCTGATACGCAGTTGCACGGAAACTTACGTTTGGCCTCCTATTCGATTAAATTCAACGCGGCATCCGTTCTAAATGACTGGCATACCTAATAATTTGCTTTAAAAAAACCAACTCCGCCGTTACCGAAATCGACACGGCACTGGCTTTTTCAATGTTCGGACATAAATTTGGTAGTTAAAGACGGCGGATCAAAAACTCGAAAGCCTCAACCTATGTCTGATATAAATAAAGTCGTTCTCGCTTATTCCGGCGGCCTCGATACGTCGATTATTCTCAAATGGCTGCAAACAACCTACAATTGTAAAGTTGTAACGCTCACCGCTGATCTCGGCCAGGGTGAAGAGCTTGAACCAGCCCGGCGCAAAGCAGAAATGCTCGGAATCGAGGAGATCTATATTGAAGATTTGCGGGAGGAATTCGTTCGCGATTATGTCTTTCCAATGTTCCGGGCAAATGCTCTTTATGAAGGCATTTATCTGCTTGGAACGTCAATTGCGCGCCCTCTGATCGCGAAACGTCAGATCGAAATCGCCCACAAAACAGGTGCTGACGCAGTCTGTCACGGGGCGACCGGTAAGGGCAATGATCAGATCCGTTTCGAGCTGAGCTATTACGCGCTGGAGCCCAATATTCGCGTTATCGCGCCTTGGCGGGAATGGGAATTTAAGAGCCGCCAATCCCTCCTCGATTTTGCGGAAAAGCACCAAATCCCGGTACCCAAAGACAAGCGCGGTGAAGCACCTTTCTCTGTAGATGCAAACCTGCTTCATACGTCGTCCGAGGGCAAACTGCTCGAAGATCCATCCCAGGAGTGCCCTGAATTTGTGTATCAGCGGACGGTTAGTCCGGAAGATGCGCCCACCAACCCGCAATTCATTGAAATCGAGTTCGAACGCGGCGATCCGATTGCCCTCGATAGTGAAAAGCTCTCCCCGGCTAATCTTCTTACAAAACTGAACGATTTAGGCCGAACGCACGGTATTGGCAGGCTTGATCTCGTCGAAAACCGCTTTGTCGGCATGAAATCTCGCGGCGTTTACGAGACACCGGGAGGAACAATCCTTCTGGCTGCCCGTCGTGGTATTGAAAGCCTAACGCTCGACAAAGGCGCCGCGCATCTCAAGGACGAACTGATGCCCCGCTATGCCGAAATGATCTATAATGGCTTCTGGTTCTCTCCGGAAAGAGAAATGTTACAGGCTTTGATCGACAAGTCACAGGAATTTGTGACGGGCACCGTTCGCCTAAAACTCTATAAAGGCTCAGCATCTGTCGTTTCCCGGGAGTCGCCATACTCGATATACAGCCAGGATCTAGTTACCTTCGAGGAAGGTGCCGTCGCTTACGACCAGCGTGATGCTGAAGGCTTTATCAAGCTCAATGCGCTTCGCCTCAGATTAATCGGTGCCAGAGCTCAAAAATTTTCCAGCAACTAGAATTCCAGCCGGAACCACGATACCGTTGGACCGTTAATATGGCTGACGAAAATGTATTCTCACCCACTGAGAAGGGCTTTCAATGCGAGTATTTTCGTGCGGCAACTGCGGTGAAGCTGTCTACTTTGAAAATATCGTTTGCGGTAACTGCGGGAGCTCACTCGGATTTGACCCGCAAATTCAGAGTATGCACGCACTTTTTCCGGATGACAGCGGAAGACTGACGACCCGCTCTGCTGGCGGAAACGCCAAAACGTATTGCGCAAACTATAATCATCAGATTTGCAACTGGCTGATCCCGGAAGACAGCCATGGCAAACTTTGCATGAGCTGCGGCATGAACCGAACAATCCCCAATCTCGATATTCCGTCCAATGTGGAGCATTGGTTCGAGATCGAAAAAGCAAAACGGCGATTGATCTATGACCTTTTGAAACTTGGCCTCCCGGTTGAACAAGCCGGGGCAAAATATAAAGTTCCACCGCTTGCCTTTGACATTCTGCTCGAAGCAAAAACGGGTCATAAAAACGGTTTGATCACTTTAGATCTTGCTGAAGCCAATGCAGCCATTCGGGAGCAAACACGGGAGCATTTTAATGAGCCCTACCGAACAGTGCTAGGGCACCTCCGTCATGAGAGCGGTCATTATTATTGGCTAGCGCTCGTTAATAATGATGATTGGCTGCCTCGCTTCCGTCAGCTTTTCGGAGACGAAAGCCCGGACTATGGCGAAGCGCTCGATGCCTATCACCAAAGCGGGCCGAAGGCGGATTGGGCGCAAAACTACATTTCAGCCTATGCGACAGCGCACCCATGGGAAGACTGGGCTGAAAGCTGGGCACATTATCTACACATGGTTGAAGCCCTGGAGACTGCTGCCAATTATAAAATCGAGCCGGTCCCGCCATATAGCCGAAAGCGAAACAGTTGGTTCACCAGGCTTTCTGACGACCCTTACAAGGCTTCAAACGCTAAGGAATTGATAGACCGCTGGATCCCCTTGGCACTAGCGATAAATAGTTTGAACCGGAGCATGGGACTATCGGATTTCTATCCCTTCGTTATTTCCCCTTCGACTGCTGAAAAGCTTGAATTCATTCATCAGGTAATCCGGTCTGCAGCGTCGGATCGCATGTAAATTTTCATCTTTGATAATCGTGATATCTAGACGGTTCGCTCTCGCTTTTGATTTTCGTACAGCTTATAATTTATGGATGGGGTTGAAGTTCATAAAAATTCGGAAAGCAGTAAGATCTGACGCGACTCGGATCGCCCGTGTTCATGACGATGCGTGGCGATCGACATATCAAGGCATTATTCCCCACATTCATCTTGAGAAAATGATCGCGCGAAGAAATTATGCGTGGTGGGATCGGTCGTTGCGCAAATCGAATTCAGGCATCCTGGTGCTGACTTTTGACAAGGTTGTTCAGGGCTATGCATCTTTC
Source organism: uncultured Hyphomicrobiaceae bacterium (assembly GCA_964564085.1). Classification (GTDB taxonomy): domain Bacteria; phylum Pseudomonadota; class Alphaproteobacteria; order Rhizobiales; family Rhodomicrobiaceae; genus JAHQVI01. The sequence continues at coordinate 5,631 of CAZMAC010000031.1, read as the reverse complement.
GGCGCTGCGCGTATACCGCGTCATTCGAAAACAGGGGAGATTTTTGAACTTTATTTGGCCCCGGCTTTTCAAGGATTAGGCTTTGGGAAAGAACTTTTTGTCGCGACCCGCCATGCACTGAATTCGAAGGGCTGGCGCAGTCATTTGGTTTGGGCTCTTGCCGAAAACGAAACAGCTTGCAGCTTTTACAGCCGGCTTGGCGGCCGCCGCTGCGCAACAGCGCCAGAACAGTATGGAGACATTACTCTAAACCGTATTGCTTTCTTTTGGGAACCCGTCGGCCGTCCGGCACGCTAAAGACTGACGAGACCAGATGGTGTCGAGATTGTAGCCGTTAGCGCAGCTTCATTCCCTTTCGAAATCGAGACAAAGTCAAAACCTCGCACACAGATCGATGTCAAAGTTTGTCTCAGCCAATCGGGATCCGGATGTTTCAAGGTCAATGTCAGCAGCTGGCAGCCAAAATCTGGCATCTCTTCCCAGGGCTGCGCCCCTCCGTCCCATTCAATGATATGCGGAATCACTCCGTCACCCGGCAAATGTCCGTCAGAGGGAATGGTTAGACGCCAGCTTAATGACCCACGGCTGACAGACGTGATCGGGCCAAGAGCGATAGCCGAGGCCTTGACCGCTGACACGATATCCGCCGTGCGCACGACCCATGTGATGAGCCGTGGACCCGATTGCAGCTGCGCGCGAATAGTCGGGTCATCCAAGGCATACCAGCGCGGCCGTTCTGACTGAACAGCCTCAGGATCGATCGAAATGACCTCAAGATAACTCTTCGAACCAAGCCGCATCAGGCAGTTATGAGTGCCCATGCTTTCATGCCGCCCGCCTTCAGGGATTTCGATGCCCAAAAGTTCGAGAACAAAATCTCTGCCTTCTTCCAGAGAGGCTGCAGCAACAACAAGGTGGTCTAAAACACAGGCGGGCACGAGCCATCTCCTAAATCATAATGATTCCGAACCCAATCAATCCAATATCAAAAGGAATGATTGCCACAAACGGGATCGGAAGATTCGGGCGATAATCCTAAGCCCGCACTCTTCGTAACGGTCTAACTTGACAGTATTGTCCGATTGGTCTGCAACGCAGCTAACAACTCTTTCGGTTCACTGACCGGCGGCGAGCATTGGGGACCTAAACAAATATATGCCGTTGCCTTGCCTTCAACAGCGCGCTTACCGAAAGCCGGGGAGTGCTCCGATAACTCGCCGTCCGCCGAAAGCCATTGGACCACAGCCCCCGGCAGAGAAATATGCGTCAGCGCATCGCGCATTGCCGCTTCGCCATCACCGCGCATCACAACAATATGCTGCGGCGAAAAATGGTCCGCAAGGCCGCCAAAAAATCCGGTATGTAAGCTGGCGATCTGCATAGCTTCACCGGCGAGCGCTTTCCGTAAGGCCTCCGCAAGATCGCGATAGTGTACGTCGCCCGTTAAAAGATAAAGTGCAGACAAATTGCTCATCATCGTGGCATTCGCGTTTGGAAGCGCATCGTCACGTGCTGAAAGCATTCGGATGATAATGTCCTTCGTATCGGCAGCAGAGAGATAATATCCACCTTGAGGTTCGGCCCAATATTGCGCCTGCATGGTTTCTGCCCACCGTTTCGCATCCTCAAGCTTTTCATTATCATCTGTCGCCAGATAGAGTCCGAGCGCCGCATCGATCATGTTTGCATAGTCACTGGCGACGGCCGGCGTCTTGGCCTGGCCTGCACGATAGCTGTGCAGCAGGCGCCCGTCGGCGCTCATCATTCGCTCTTTGACAAATTGATAGGCTGTCTCTGCTGCATCAACCCACGACCTCTGACTGAATGTCTGCCCAGCATTTGTCAGTGCAGATATCGCCAGACCGTTCCAATCCGCCAGGACCTTGTCATCCCATCCGGGCGCCACACGAGATTTCCGTGCTTCAAAAAGTTTGATGCGAAGCTCGCTAAGCTTTTCTTCCTGCGCCGGGGATAGCAGATCGATGCTGTGCAGCCGATTGAGAATGTTTGTTCCTTCCCAATTGCCAGCATCGCTTACATCATAGACCTCGCAGAAAAAACCGGCATCTTCTGCTCCAAGTATTTGCGTGATCTCCTCGCGGCTCCAGACGTAGAATTTGCCCTCCACACCCTCGGAGTCCGCATCATATGAGGATGCAAAGCCGCCATCCGGCGCAACCATCTCGCGCAGCAGCCAGTCGACCGTCTCAGAAATCCGGATCTGCAGGAGTGGATGACGCCTCTCCTTCCAAACCTCGGTCATGAGATCGATAAGCAGCGCATTGTCGTAGAGCATTTTCTCAAAATGCGGCACCAGCCATCGCTCATCCACCGAATAGCGCGCATAGCCCCCACCGAGATGATCGTAAATGCCGCCCTGCGAAATATGGATCAGCGCTTTCTCGACACCTTCGACGGCTTGCTGAAGCCCATGGCGGAGTCCCAGCTTCCAAAGAAAACCGAGAATGACGCAGTTGGGAAATTTCGGCGCACCGACAAGCCCGCCATGAATTGGATCAAGCGTCTGCGAGAGCCGGGCAGCTAAATCGGCAAGCGTGTTCTCGTTGACATTGTCCCCTGCGTCTGGCTCCAGGCGCGGCTGAACGGCTGCCGTCAGCGCATCGGCATTGGCCCGCACTTTCTCACCCTCTTCGCGGTAGATACGGCTGATCTCGCGCAGGACATGTGTAAAAGACGGCCGTCCATAAATCTGTTCTTTCGGGAAATATGTGCCTCCCCAAAAAGGCTCACCATCAGGCGTCAGAAACATCGTCAGCGGCCATCCGCCATGCTCGCCCAGCAAATGCAGCGAGTTCATATAGAGCGCATCAACATCCGGACGCTCCTCTCGGTCGACTTTGATATTCACGAACAGCTCGTTCATGATCGCCGCGGTTCCCGCATCCTCAAAGCTTTCATGCGCCATCACATGGCACCAATGGCAAGCCGCGTAGCCGACCGACAGCAAAACCGGCTTGCCGAGCCGCTTCGCCTCTGCGAAAGCCTCCTCGCCCCAGGGCCACCAATGGACGGGATTGTCCTTGTGTTGCAAAAGATAAGGGCTGGTTTCCTGGCTAAGCCGGTTGTAGGACAAGATGCGCTCCTCTTGATTTGCGCTCACCATGGAGTGTGATTTGTGACAACGATCTACGCCCTTTCAAGCGGTCATGGAAAAGCGGGCGTCGCAGTCATTCGCGTTTCAGGACCGTCGGCCGGCGACACGCTTCGTCAGTTCGCCGGCGATCTTCCCCGCCCTCGTCTTGCGGCGCATAGGACGCTGCGTCATCCGCAAACGGGCGATGTCCTCGATGACAGTCTAATCATATGGTTCCCCGCGCCTGCAAGTTTTACCGGTGAAGACGTCGCCGAATTGCATATTCATGGCGGGCGAGCCGTTATCGAGGGGGTGTTTCGCGCATTGGACAGCTTCGAGACGCTGCGTCCGGCCGAGCCGGGCGAGTTCACGCGGCGCGCTTTCGAGAATGGCAAGCTGGATCTTACCGAAGCGGAAGGCCTTGCCGACCTGATCGACGCGGAAACCGAAGCGCAGCGTCGCCAAGCCTTGCGGCAGTCTTCCGGTGCCCTGCGCGCGCTCTATGACGGTTGGCGGCTCCGGCTGATCGAGGCGCTGGCCAGCATCGAGGCGGAGCTAGATTTCTCCGATGAAGGCGACGTGCCGGACGAAGTCGCGAAGGCGTCGCAATCGGCGGTGACAGCGCTCCGGGACGAAATCGCCGCTCATCTCGCCGACAAACGCGGCGGCGAAATCCTCCGCGACGGGCTGCGCGTCGTCATTGCCGGCCCGCCCAATGCCGGTAAATCCAGCCTGATGAACGCCCTCGCTCGGCGCGACGTGGCCATCGTCTCGGCGGAAGCGGGCACCACGCGCGATGTCATCGAAGTCCGGCTCGACCTCGGCGGCTTTCCCGTCATCCTGACGGACACGGCGGGCATTCGCGAAGCGTCCGGCGAGATCGAACAGGAAGGCATCAGGCGCGCCCTCGAACGGGCGAATGACGCCGATCTCATCTTGTGGCTCCACGATGCGGCCGATCCCGAGCGTTCCCCGCCCCCGGCCATCGCCGAAACGGGCGGCGCGAAGACCATCGAAATCGTCAATAAGGTCGACCTGGCGCCCAAAGCTGATCCCGGCGGCCGCATCGCCATCTCGGTGAAGACCGGCGAAGGGCTCGACCGTCTTCTGACCCGGCTCACCGGCGAAGTCCACGCCGCCGCAGACATTGGCGAAAGCCCGGCGATCACCCGCGCCCGCCATCGCCGCGAGCTGGAGCGCTGCACCGCCGCCCTCGGTCAGTTCCTGGCCGGCGATTTCGCCCAGCTCGAACTCCGCGCGGAGGATCTCCGCCAGGCGGCCACGGCGCTCGGCCGTCTCACGGGGCGCGTCGATGTCGAGGATATTCTGGACAAAATTTTTTCCGAATTTTGCATCGGAAAATAATGTTCACAAGCTCACGGCGTTTCACATGAAACACCCGGTGTAAAGCAGCGCAAAAACGTTGCTCCACAAGGCTTTTCGCCCGTCCGCGCCCAGCCAGACCGCCGGACGTCTGTGAACATTCACACACCAAGGCGCGCCAATTCTGCCGTTTGATCGCCGAAGTTCGCGGATGTCGGCGCACATCCGGCAAACGCCGTCTTGGCGCGTCACCGGTCCCGTGATAATTCCATAATGATACAAGAAATGGCGGCAGCCCGTTTTAAAGCCGCCGCCTCCAATTTCAATGCGCCACGCCATAATGCATCGCCAGCAGGAGATACAGCGTTGACACCAGCCCGTAGCAAAGCGCCATCGTCCGATCCTGCGACAGCTCAAAATGATGAAGCGCGGCAAGGGCATGAACGGCAGCGACCCCCTGATAGATGAGAGGAACCGGATCTGCCCCGATAAGAGCGATCCAAAGAAAAAGCATGTGTAGAGTTTCCAGCATATCGGCATCTCCGTTTCGATTTGCCGACGCTGCTTCAGATTTTAGGAACCCCACGAGGGTCCGACTCGAACTCTCAGATCGGACTCGAACCATACCGAACGGCGAGCCTGTAAATGGCTGATTTTGATTGCGAAAAAAGATTTAAAACCTTTGGCGAATTTTTGAACTTCCTGCTTTTCGAGCATGGCGCAACGCCGGAAAACTCGCCTGGCACGCCTGGAGAGCCGTGGCGGCCAGTGGACTTTGTTGAACGAGTCGAGGTTGACGACCGGACGGTTCGGTATTGGCTAAGCGGCGAAAAATGCCCGAACAACTTGCATCGCATTGAGGGGGCGCTCTTCGGCAAAAATCGTAAATACGACGATTGGAAGATGGCGCTCCGTAGAGTTTGGCAGAAGTCGAAGCGTGGAAACACTAGAACGCCGCTTCCGGCCATGCCGGAAACCGAGATACCCGCAACAGCCCACCCCGCTACGCAAATCCTCCACCCCGAAATCCGACCTGTCCCCGGCTTCACAGGCCGCCAGGACCTGCTCGACGCGCTCGACTCGGCACTCTGGCAGCATGGCGGGGCCGCCGCGCTGACGAATGCGGGTGGTCCACCTATGTCGCCCCGGCCGTCAGAGCCGGGGCCTACTCGCCTCGCCACCCAACAAAGTGCTTCTGGTGATGCGAGTGGGTC
>CAZMAC010000030.1:4596-13862 GCA_964564085.1 uncultured Hyphomicrobiaceae bacterium | reverse complement strand
TACCCATCTCCATGAAGAACAGGATCGTCGCCGTGCCCTTGCCGAATTTTATGCGGCTTTGAAACATGACGGCCTGTTGATCGTCGATCAGCGCAATTACGATTATATGCTCGATTTCAGCTTTAAGTCGAAGCACAAATATTACTATTGCGGTGACAAGGTTTCGGCCGGCCCCCAGCATATTGACGACGGGCTCGTTCGTTTCCAGTACAGCTTTCCCGACGGTGAGGACTACACGCTGAACCTGTATCCCCTGCGCAAGAATTATATGCGCAAGCTCTTGAAGGAAGCGGGGTTTGAGCGGGTCCGCACTTATGGCGATTTTCAGGAGACCTATCAGGAAAACGATCCTGACTTCTTTATCCATATCGCGGAAAAATCATCCATTCCGACCGCGCACTGGACTAGAATTGGCGAGCCGGACGGACAGCCCGATATCCGGGTGGATACCGAAACCTATTACGACAGCGAAGATGCCAACACCTTCTACACCTCGATCTGGGGCGGCGAGGATCTGCATATCGGCTGTTATGAAGAGACAAGCGACATCAAGGAGGCCAGCATCGAAACGGTCGACAGAATGGCGCGGATGCTCTCAAAGGTTGATGCTGAAAGCCGCGTTCTGGACATCGGCGCCGGTTACGGCGGATCGGCCCGCCGGATTTCACAGATGCACGGATGTGATGTCAGCTGTCTGAACATTTCCGAGGCGCAGAATGACGTCAACCGCTACAAAAATCGTCGGGCCGGGCTGCATGATAAGATCAATGTAGTTCATGGTGTGTTTGAAGAAATTCCGGAGGCCGACAATAGTTTCGATATTGTCTGGTCGCAGGACGCGATCCTTCATTCGGGCGCGCGCGAAGCTGTGCTAAAGGAGGTCTTTCGTGTCTTGAAGCCTAGCGGTGAGTTTGTCTTTACCGACCCGATGCAGGCTGATGAAGTTCCAGAAGGCGTTCTGCAGCCGGTCTATGATCGTTTGAACCTGACCAGCCTGGGGTCTTTCGGCTTCTATCGCAAGGCGGCGGAAGCGCAGGGCTTTGAAGTTCTGGATCAGGTCGAGATGACAAAAAATCTTCGCAACCACTATGCGCGGGTTCGCGAGGAACTGGCTGCCAATTACGATCAGCTCCTGGAGAATGCATCGAAGGCTTATCTCGACAAGATGCTGGTTGGTTTGGAAAACTGGGTGAATGCCGCCGATAAGGGCTATCTCGCCTGGGGCATTCAGCGCTTCCGCAAACCGGCCTGAACGCTATGAAAATAAAAGAGCGGGGCAAATGTCCCGCTCTCTTTTCGCGTTTCTTTCATGAAAGTTTTATGGATGCGCCGAAGCGGCTGCCAGCGCGTCAATAATATCTCCGACGACAGACGATACCAGCGTCTCGTCGTCGCCTTCCGCCATAACGCGAATGACCGGTTCGGTCCCTGACGGGCGAATCAGCAAACGGCCCTGATTGCCAAGCCGTGTCCGGTTTTTCTCGATGACCGAGCGGATGCTCTCATTTTCAAGCGGTCTTGCGCCATTCGTGGCCACGCTTTTCGTGATCTGCGGCACCGGATCGAAACGCTTGCACACTTCGCTGACCGGTTTTCCGCTGGTGATCACCACGCTGAGAATTTGCAATGCCGTGACAAGTCCGTCGCCGGTCGTGGTGTAATCGGTCATGACGATATGGCCGGATTGCTCGCCGCCGAGATTGTAGCCTTTGCCGCGCATGCGCTCCACGACATAGCGGTCGCCAACCGGCGTGCGCACGAGCTGTAGATCCAGCCCGCCCAAAAAGCGTTCCAATCCGAGATTTGACATCACCGTTGCGACAACGCCATTGCCCACCAACTTGTGATCGGCCTTCCAGGCCTGAGCAATCACGGCGAGAAGCTGATCGCCATCGATGATTGTGCCATGCTCATCGACGATAATGACCCGGTCGGCATCGCCATCGAGTGCGATCCCGATATCCGCTTCCGCCTGGCGGACCTTTCGGCACAGCGCGTCAGGCGACGTCGAGCCGCAATTGCTATTGATATTGAAGCCGTCCGGCGCGACGCCCAGCGCAGTAACTTCGGCGCCCAGCTCCCAAAGCGATTGCGGCGCCACACGATAGGCCGCGCCATGCGCGCAATCGATGACGACTTTCAGATCGTCGAGACGAATAAAGCGGTCCAAAGTCCGTTTTGCATATTCGATATAGCGGTCGAACACCCCGTCAATACGTTTCGCGCGGCCCATCTCATCTGGTGGCGCAAGAAGGTTGGACGTATCACCCGCGATAAGGTCCTCGACCTGTCCTTCGATTTCGTCCGAGAGTTTGAAGCCTTCCCGGTCAAAAATTTTGATGCCGTTATCCTGGTAGGGATTGTGCGAGGCGGAGATCATTACGCCCAAATCCGCCCGGAGCGACCGCGTCAGCATGGCAACGGCGGGCGTCGGCATCGGTCCGAGCTGGAAGACATCCATACCGACTGATGTGAAGCCCGATACCAGGGCGGACTCGATGACATAGCCGGAAAGCCGCGTATCTTTGCCAATGACAACCCGATGACGGTGATCGCCATTTTTGAAAATATGCCCCGCCGCCATTCCGACCTTCATCGCGGTTTCGGCGGTCATCGGATGGGAATTGGCGAGGCCTCGAATGCCGTCAGTTCCGAAGAGTCTTTGAGACATGGATCGCGTCTCCATACATCAAGCGGTTATGGTCGGACGATATTGCTGCGTGCGGAGGAAATGAATGCAATACTGGAACAGTAAATATTCATATTTCATGTTAATTTGAATTTTATACAGCAAAATAGATACTATACTCACTGAAAACTTCTCTATGCTTCTATAGCATTCAGGAAACACGCTTTCCAGTAAAATAATTTCTCAAATAATTACAAACTCTCGTGGCAGGTGCGATCCGCAAATTTACTTACTCCCTTTGGATGATGCCAGCCAGCAATCAAGTGCCTGCCGCGTTTCGGCGACATTATGAACCCGAAAGAGCTGAACGGCTTGTGCGGCGGCCGCCAATGCCACGCCGACGCTCCCCGATAGCCGCCGTTTCGGATCGCTTTCACCTGTTATTGTGCCAATAAAACGCTTGCGGGAGGCGCCGAGAAGGATCGGCACCCCGAGACCGTGAAACAGGCCGATCCCGGACAGCAATGCGAGATTATGCTCGAAGCTTTTGCCGAAGCCGATCCCCGGATCTGCGATGAGCCTTGAACGGGGAATACCTGCTTGTTCCGCAGCCTCAATCCGGCTTTCAAGAAAATCATAAACGTCAAGCAGCACGTCGTCATAGACGGGATCATCCTGCATCGTCTTCGGATCGCCCCTAGCGTGCATCAGCACCACCGGAACATCGAGCCGGGACGCCGTTTCAAGCGCAAGGGGATCAAAAGTGAGCGCGGAAACATCGTTGATCATAACCGCACCGCTCGTGACGCCATCCGTCATAAGCGCGGATTTCCGTGTGTCGATGGAGATGGGCCGGCCGAGATCGCGCGAGGCCTCGATCACCGGAATGACGCGGCTGCGCTCTTTCTCTTCATCGACAGCATCCGATCCCGGCCGGGTCGATTCTCCGCCAATATCGACAATGTCGGCGCCTTCTTCGACAAGGCGGCGGACTTGCGACACGGCATTTTGCGCCGTCTCGAAATCGCCGCCATCGGAGAAACTATCCGGGGTGACATTCACGATGCCCATGATCCGCGGGCAGTCGAAGGTGAGCCCGCAGACAGCCGGGCGCTGGCGTGTGATGCGATCGAGACGCGTTTTTATTTGCTCATCGGCTGTTGTCACCAGATCGCGTGCTGCAACCAAGCGGCGTTTCGTTGCGCCGGGAACCGCTTCGATGATTTCGAAGCCGAGACAGGCGGTCAGCCCTCCGGCAACCGGCGCCGCCATGCCTTGCGCAACCGCCTCGGAAGCCGTCACGCCCCAAACGAAACCTGTGGGGCGGATATAAAGCTTCTCACTCAACAGATACCACCGATACACTCATGTTCGAAGCAGAATAATTAACACGGAAAACCGGGTTCCATTCCCGTCTTGACTTGGATTCGGCTTCTCGGAAAATGCTCTATGGCTTGCAAAAACGCTTTGCCTGAGCCGTCCATTCACCAAATCCGGTCGCAACCATATTACTGATCACGCGGCAAATATAGCGCTTTTGCGCCGGATGGTTGTTCGGTCCGGCGTGGTAGCGGGCAACGGCAAGCGTCCAGGTGCCTTCCCGGGCGCGAAGCTGTTTCAGAAAACGCGCGGCATAGTCGACATTTTTTGCCGGATCGAGCATCTCCTGTACCGAGCTGAAATGTGTGTGATGAAAGTAATGATTGATCTGCATACAGCCGAGGTCGATAAGCTTGGCTCCGCCGCGCCGGGCTGCCTTAAACCGGCGCAGAGCATCGCTCAGGCTCAAGCCGTAAAATGCCTTGCCTTCGACATTGAGCGCGTAAGGTTGAAGCGAACCTGCCCTGCCCGTTTCCGTCAATCCGACGGCGTAAAGCATTCCAATCGGCACACCATGTGTTTTAGATGCGCGGATCATATGCCGTTCGCACGGATTTTCATCCGGTTTGGGCTTATTCGCGGCTTTGACTGTGGACGATGAGACGGAAGCGCTAAAGATAAACACCGCGGCCGCGAGGCTTGCCAAATTGCGTCGCCATCGTTTCGCGTGGCCCTTGTGAGGATCTGTCGTCCCCGCTTGAGTTGCGCCACCCATCATTTGGTGCGCGTCCCTCCGGTTGACGCCAGCCGGGCTGCTGACCTGCGGCCTGACCAGACCCTGCCCCCAAGCCGGATGGTTGCCCGGCGGAGGCACGCTCGACTGGCGTGACCTGAACATTAAGGCCGTCCACCATATAGCCTGCGGACCGCAGGAGTTTTGACAATGAGTCCTTATCATTTTGAATCAGACTTGCCGTTTCGGGTTTGGGCGTTTCGAGCTGCAGATTGAGCATCTCGTTTTGCAATGAAATACGGATTGTCAGCGGTCCAAGCTGGGGCGGGTCGAGCTGAATATGCAGCACACGGATGGGACCTCGCTCCGGCGCGGCAGCCTGGTCCGGCTGGCTTGCGAACTGGCTGCGAGCGATTTGCATCTCATGTGTCACGCGCTGCGCAATTTGCAAAACCGGGGATTGGGACAGCCCAAGGGAAAAATGCGTTTCCTGCCTGATCGAGGAAATCCCTGCTTCCTTAATTGCGTTCCGGGAAGCCTCAGCGATGTCCTCCTCGGCTATCGGATCCCTCGGCGCAGACGAAGAATCCCGCGCCAGGACGGCTTCGAGTGCTGATAGGCTTGCCTTGATGTTGGAGTCGAACGGCTCCTTCGCTTTTGTGCCAGGATTGGATTTTTGATCCTTCGGAGCACCGGAATTGAGATTGGCAGCAGTTTCTGAGCGCAGAACGGCTCTGGATGCTTCCCTCGGGACAAGTTCGACATTGGCCAGACTCTCAGCGATTTCGAGCGGATGGATTGGGGTCGCACGCTCTTCCTGCTGCGGTTTCGTGACCCACCGCTCGCTTGGCGGGTCTTGAGGCGCAAGACGGTAAAGCAGATTTCCATTTTCCCGATCCGCCGAATCAAACCAATCGCTCATCGCAAGCGGCGGCATCGGAGTCGGCAAGCTGTCCGTCTCGAAATCAGGACTTTCCGGATCGGGCTTCTGGATCAGGACGGCTGCAGAGCGCTGTTTGACATCTTCTTTCAGTCCTTCAGCTTTTTCGCCGCCGAACCAGGTGCTATGCGTCATTTCAACCTGAAGGGCGGTGGCGTTTTCTTCCGGCGCTTCCGTATTCTCATTGCTCTTATTTTCGGGCTGAGATTCGTCTTGGCCAGACGCGGGTAAACTATCGGCAATCGACTCCTCGCCTTCGAAGAACGACAGAAACTCGGCAAAAATCGATGCCTCGTTCGATCCGGACAGATCGTCGCCCTCGTCTTTCGATGTTATTTTTTGTTTCGCACCGCTGGGAGGCGCCGCCGAAGAAGATGGAATGCCCGCCGCGCCAGTCATCATAAGTCTCCGTTCAATAGATCGTCCGCCTGGCCGATCGTCTTTTGTGCGTTATCGATCAGTTGGGGTGTTTGCTGAAATTTTATCTGTTTGCCTTGCTCGGCGCTGACCGCAGGAGGTTCCGTAATCGGACCTTCGACTTGCGGGGGCAGCCTTATGCGTTTGGAAAGCTCGAGAGCGGCATCGAAAAGCGCCTGATCGCGGGGCGCCAACCGGTTCCGGTCAATGGTGTTCAGCTGCGCGACGGCTTTTTCGTAATCCTCGGTCGCCACCATCGCCGCAACGTCATAGAGCTTGGCCTGCAGAAACAGCGCTGGATCGGCGTTAACCAGCTTGGTCAGTTTTTCTGCGACGGTGCGTGTCAGTTGTACGCGGCCGCGAACAATCGCAGCTTCGATAATCGCTACATAGGCGGATCGTTTTTCTTCAGCACTCAGATTGTCCAGCCTTTGGCTGAGCGACGCGAACCGGCTGTGATCTTCGGCATATTTGCTTGTCGAGACGGCGACCGCAAAACGGCTCACGAATTCCGGCACGTAAACGGATTTTCCGAAGCGCCGGAAATATTGCGATGTCAGCATTTCAAATGTGTCGAAATCTTCGGTAAGAGCGGCGATGACCGTTTCTCTGCGTATGGCCGCCTCTTCGACCAGCGTACCGGGTGCAAGAATGCGCGCCAGGTCGAAGTAACTCATCGCTTTTTTCGGAGATTCGGCGGCGATCAGCATGGCCTGGGCAAGAGCAAAATGTGCCGATGTGCGCGAGTCGAGCGTTCGCGGCGCGATCTCCATCAGCCGCGATTTGGCAATTTCACTGTCGCCTTTGCTGTAGGCCAGCAGACCTTTGAGCAGATTTTCTTCGATGCAGGGAAGCGGGCCCAGATCGAGAAGTTTTTGTAGAATTCGGGAGTCGCCGCCGCTCAGTGCGTAAAGGATCGCAGCCCGCGAATTTTTCGGCTTCTGCCAGGCGGTATCGGGAACCACAAACAGCTTTTTTGAGATTTCGGCAAGGAGTTTGCGCAAGTAGAGATGCGCATCGCGATGGCCGGTTGCGATCCTGTCCTGGACAATTTCCAGAGTGCGAATGAGTTCGTAAGGCTCTTTAATCTCCGCCTTTTTGCTGCCAGGCGCCTCAGACGGGGCCGGCTCTGTGGAGTCTTTCGCCGGCGCCTCAGCTAAGCTTTCATCGTCTGCATGAGCGGAGCGGTAGCATTTCTCCAATGCGGTGGGCTCGGCTTTTTTCTCTTGATCTGCGTGCTCGTCCTCCGAGTGAGCTGTGTCTCCATGTTCCTCGCCATGATCTTCCGTGTACCCATTAGCTTGCTTGTTTCCATGATCGTCCGCATGATTGTCGGCATTGTGATCATCTTGATGCGCATCTTTGGCGGCCTCGCTTTCCGCTCTTGGAGCGGTCTCTGCATGGCGGTCCGTTTCCTCATGCGCCGCCTTATCTGCCGCGTCGTGCTCCTGTTGCGATGGCGCATCATGCTTGGCCTGGCCATCCGCAGATTGTTCAGCAGCTTGCGCTTTGAGACGTTCGGCCTGCGCCGCTCGATCAGCCGCTTCTGCGTCCGGCGGGGCTATTTCGGCAAGCTCATGCTTATGATCGTCCTCAGCGGCAAGTGCGCCGGGCACAAGACTTGCGCCGATATGAAGGGTCAGCAGAACTGAAAAGCCTGCGGTTAGCTTCATACCTTCTCCGGTCTCAGAAGGATCTCAATCCGGCGGTTTTGTGCGGCATCCGGATCGGAAGGCAGCTTCAGACTGCGATCCGCATAGCCCTCAATCTTTTCGATACGCTCTTTCGGCAGACCGCCGCGAAGCAGCATATATTGGGCGATATGCGCGCGGGACGTGGACAGCCGCCAATTGTCATATCTTTTCGACCGGAAAGGCCGTGCATCCGTATGACCTCGAATGACGAGGTTGCCGGGTTGCTTGGTGAGAATTTCAGCAAGCTGTTCCATCAGAACAACGAGTTCAGGCTTGGGCTCAGCCGAAGAGAGCGCAAACATTTCGAAATCGGCCTGGTCCGTCACGCTGATCAAGATACCTTCCGGGGTTTGCTCGATGGAAATATCGGGTAGGTTCGTCAAACCGGATTGTTTGACGCTTTTGAAAAGCTCGAATTTTAGCTGATCAGCTTCAGAAGAGACCGGCTTTGAGTCTGACTCCTGTTTTTCAGCCTCGGCAGCTTGTTGCGCTTTGAGCTTGGCCAGTTCGACGGCTTTCTTCGCTTCTTCTGCAAGCTTGTCAGCGAAGGGCAGGGAGTGTGGGTCGCCTTTCGAGGATGCCGGGTTAGCCGCGCCGTCTGCGTCCTCGGCATTCGTGTCCGATTTGGCTTTCTGACCTTCACCGCCTTTATAGGTTAGATCGATATCGCGCTCCTGCGCATCTTCATTGTTTGAATTGTATCGGAAATTGGGATCGAACGGGTCGCGAAAGGCATCGCCGCCGGCGGACATCCCATTTTCCTCCTGTAAGGCCTTGCCTACTTGCAATGTGACTTTCGGCGCTTTGGTGACTTCGGACGCTAGCTTGCTCAACACATCGTAGGGGTCGGAGAACAGAGCATCATCGGATGTCCCATGCCGGTTCAGATCGTTTTTCGGGGCTTTCTTATCGTCGTTATTGCCGGATTTTTTATTCTTGTCTTCACCTTGGTCGCCGGTGCCTGCTTGCTCTTTGTTTTGGACCCCGCGGTCGCTGGTCGTGCTATCGGAAAGATCGATCGGATTAAAATAGCTGGCAATCTGCGCCTGCGTTTGCTCATCCGTGGAGTTCACCAGCCACAGCACCAGGAACAGCGCCATCATTGCTGTCATGAAGTCTGCATAGGCGATCTTCCACATGCCGCCATGATGACCTTCGTCTTCGCCGCGACCGCTGCGGCGGATAATGACGATTTCCGGCGTTTGTTCGCCCTCGCTCACTCTACTCGCTCCTCAACTCTTTTCATCCAGGTTCCAAGGCACGTCTCAAGCACCGTCTGGCCGGCGACGACACGGACATCCATGTCTTTGCCCGGCTTGAATACGACCGATACGTTTCTGCTACGCAGTTTCTCACGCAGGAGTTGCAAAAGATCTTCCGGACCCGAAATTTCAAGAGTCACACCTTCATTTGTGCCTAACAAAGCTTCAAGAGCTGAAATGAGCTCGGAAATCGCCTGCCCGTGAATGGAATCGGCAATAAACGGGCGTAAAATGCGTGCAACAATGCCAGAAATTCTGGCTTCGATTTCTT
>CAZMAC010000030.1:0-4586 GCA_964564085.1 uncultured Hyphomicrobiaceae bacterium | reverse complement strand
CGCCCATGTAAATCTTTCTAGGGTTAACTGCTGGTCGTGATAATCGCGCTGTTCTTCGAGCCTGTTTTCAACTTCCTTTAACGCTTCGGCTTTTCCTGCTGCAAAGCCACGCTGATAGGCATCATCCACATCTGAGGTGATTATTTGGGACACCGCTTCAAACCGCGGTTCGTCGAAGCCGAGATTGGCTTTCTCCTGGCTCTTATGTGGTTTCGCGGTTTCTGCGCCAAATTCCGGGATGAACCTTGCAGCAGGCATCGGCGCCATGGCGTTAGCTCCTTAAAAGCTGTTTCAGAAGAGTCGCGACGGCTTCTTCATTGGCTTCGACGACTTTTTCCAGCCGCTCTTGCGGTGTCACGGCTTTGCGTTTGGGCGGCTTATACTCTTCTTCATCGTCCAGCTCGGCTGCACCCGCTGCCGCTAAAGATTGTCCGGTGCCTTCTGGCTTGCCTTCCAGGGCCAAGGGCGCCTGTTCCGCTGCAACGGCTTCCGGCACGTCAAGAATTGCGCGCAGCGCCGGGCGCAGACCGAACCAGATAAGCAAAATGACCGCGACAATGATTGCGGCAGCATTGATATAGTTACCAGACTGGCGCAGCAGCTGGTCGACAATCCCTGGAGAGGGAACCGGCTCAAGCCGTTCCGTATCGACGACAAAATCAACAGCGGCGACGGTCACGCGGTCGCCGCGCGCGGCATCGATGCCCGCAGCCGTTTCAACGACAGCCTGAACTTCCTTGAGCTGATTATCGATGGCTTCCTGCGTTGCGTTCTGACCAAGGGATGCCATTAATTGCCGCTTGTTCAAGACGACGGCAACGGTCAGATTTTCGATCTTGTAGCCTTTGCTGACGGTGGAAATCTTCTTCGTATTCAGCTCGAAATTGGACAGCTCCTCCCGGCGGTTTTTCTGGCTGGACGATGTTCCGCTCGGCAGCGCGGCCGTTTGCTCGACGGGAATATTCTGCTCGACCGTGACGTTCGCGCTGCCATCGGCATTTTGCGATTTGCTTTCTTCCTTGACGTTGCGGACCGAGCGTTCCACACGGGAGTCCGGATCATAGGTCGTTTCGCTGATCTGGCGTTGGTCGATATTCAGCCGCGTCGTCACGCTGATCTCGAAATTATCGAGGCCGAGATAGGGGATCAGCGTCTTCCTGACATTTTCCTGTAATTCGTCACTGACCGTTTTCTCCAGCTCGACCATCTTGCTCGGCGCGTTGTCCATGGTCTCGCCCCCGGCGGCCAGAATCTTACCGTCGGCACTAAGCACCGTAACCTGATCCGGCATGAGCGCGGGAACGGCGGAGGCGACAAGATGGCGAATGGCGGGCGCCCCCGAGAACGCGCGTAATCCCTCGGTTCGAAGGATAACGGAAGCCGATGGCGGCTGGCGGTTGCGCCGGAAAGAGCCCTCATCCTGAAGGACGATATGAACGCGGGCCGCCTTGATACCCTGCATCGACTGGATCGTCCGCGCGATCTCTCCCTCAAGCGCGCGCACGCGAGTGATATCCTGCATAAAGGAGGTCAGGCCGACCGCGCCCAGCTTGTCGAAAAGTTCATATCCGGCGGTCGTGCTTGTCGGCAGGCCGCGTTCGGCAAGGAACATGCGAGCCTGCGCCGTCTGGCCATAAGGCACCATGATCTGCGTACTGTCCGCCGAAACGTCGAAAGGAATACCGGCTTCCGTCAGGACGGCGCCCATACGCAAGGCATCTTCCTGGCTGATCCCGACATAGAGCGTTTCGTAAGCCGGGCGGCTCAAATAATAGCTGCCGACCGCAACGGCTGCGAAAACGGTTATCCCAACAAAGGCCAGGGCGGCAAGACGGCGCGCACCAAGATTGAGCAGGCTGGTTCGCAGCCGCTCTAATTGTTCTTGCCCGTTCATTTATGTCCCTCAGACAACAAATTGCCAATCTGAGAGTCGGGCTTCAACCTTGCGCGAAGTTAACGTGGCAAGACGCGCTCCACAAAGGAAGCGCGTCCGCATCAGATTGAGGTTAGCTTCAGCGCTTATCTGAAGAGCGCAAGGATATTCTGGCTCGACTGATTAGCGATACTTAGCGCCTGGATACCAAGCTGCGCCTGGACCTGAAGCGCTTGAAGTTTGGTTGACTCCTCGTTCATATCTGCATCGACAAGCTGGCCGATACCGCGATCGATCGCGTCAGTCAGTCCCTTGATGAATTCGGTTTGCATGTTGATGCGGGATGCAACCGCGCCCAGCGTGGACGCAGCGGTCGTCATGGACGAAATCGCATTGTCGGCGCCGGCGATGTAGCTCTCCAGCGTAGTGATATCGGCGGCACTGTCCGTCAGCGCCGAAATGTTCATCGTGGCGACGGTGTAGGTTCCGGTGGTGCTCAGTGCACCGCTTGTGCCGCGGCTGCCGTCGAGAATACCGACGCCAGTTGTATCTGTGTCATACAGCTTGACGCTGTTGATATTGATGCTGATCGTCCCGATTGAGATCGCTGTGCTTGAACGGCTGAAAGAGGCGACGATTTGTTTCGTTGCGTTATATCCGGAAGCGCCGGAATTGACCGCTAGCCAGTTTTCGCCACTGAAGACCGATGCATTGGCAACGCTCTGCAGCTGATTTTGAAGCTCACTAACCTCGCTCTGGATCTTAGACTTGTCAACGCCAGGTTCGCGGGCTGCGACCAGTTTTGCTTTAATCTCGGTCACGACATCGATCGCGCTATCGATTGCATTGTATGCAACATCAACGGTTGCCGAACCAAGGCCGAGGGCATCTTCAACAGTTGCCAGAGCCATGTTGTCGGACCGCATCGTGGTTGCAATGGACCAGTAAGCGGCGTTGTCCTGAGCGGACCCGACGCGAAAGCCAGTTGAGATACGGTTCTGAGTCATCTCAAGCGAGCTGTTCGTCCGGGTCAAAGTTGCCAATGCAGTGCTTGCTGCGATGTTTGTAAGAAGGCTTGTCATGGAATGTCCCTTGAAAATTACGCTATTACGATTGGGACATACCGGTTTTGCCGGTTATGACGGCGCGGCTTCATGCCTTCGACGCTAGAGGGGAGTAGCGGCGAGCTGTCATGCGGCGGAAGATAATAGAAAACAGATGCCGAGTGAATAGAAACACTCTTTTAGGCTTATAAGATCGCAAAAAGAACAGAGATATTTTTCATAATTATTAAAATTTTTATCGTGAATGTTTCGATTATATTGGTAATAAACTTTTTACATAGAGAGTTTTTCAAAGTTACTCAAATATTAAACATCGAATCCCGTTGAGAATATCGCCTCTGTCTGGTCGTATTGGCATTCTTCAGATTTCGCTTTGTCTATCGTCCGACCATCAATTTCGATCCGTCAGCCGAGTAAAACGGCGCGCCCCTCGAAAGGGACGCGCCATATTGAGCTTATGACAGCACTCGCTTATCTGAAGAGTGCGAGGATATTCTGGCTCGACTGATTAGCGATACTCAGCGCCTGGATGCCAAGCTGTGCCTGGACCTGCAGCGCTTGAAGTTTGGTTGACTCCTCATTCATGTCGGCGTCGACCAGCTGACCGATACCGCGATCAATCGCATCCATCAGACCTGAGACGAAATCTTTCTGCATGTCGATACGGGAGTTCACAGCACCGAGCGTCGCGCCTGCGGTCGTCATAGACGAGATCGCCGCATCGGCACCCGAAATGTAGCTCTCCAGCGTGGTGATATCCGCCGCGCTGTCCGTCAGCGAGGAGATATCGAATGTGGCGACCGCAAAGGTACCGGTTGTGCTCAGCGAACCGTCAGCAGCGCGGCTACCGTCGAGAATACCCACGCCGGTCGTATCCGTGTCATACAGCTTGACCGTTGCTGTATTGATGCTGATGGTACCGATCGAAACAGCGCCGCTTGCGCGGTTGAACGAAGATACAATCTGCTTGGTGGCATTGTAACCGGAAGCGCCGGAATCAACGGAGAGCCAGTTTTCACCACTGAAAACAGAGGCAGTCGCGATGCCTGACAATTGGTTTTGAAGCTCGGAGATTTCACTCTGAACTTTTGCTTTGTCGACGCCCGGCTCGCGAGCGGCAACGAGTTTGTTTTTGATCTCGCTGACGACATCGATTGCACTTTCGATGGCGTTAGCTGCGACATCGACAGTCGCCGAACCAAGGCCGAGCGCGTCCACAACGGTCGACAAAGCGGCATTGTCCGAACGCATTGTCGTTGCGATCGACCAATAAGCGGCGTTGTCCTGAGCCGAACCAACGCGGAAGCCGGTTGAGATGCGGGTTTGCGTCATTTCAAGCGAGCGGTTGGTTTGCGTCAGTGTAGCCAGTGCCGTACGAGCTGCGACATTGGTGAGAAGGCTAGTCATGGTATGTCCCTTTCAAAGTTACGCATGTGACAATCGGGACATGCCGGATCCGCCGGCATGACAGCGCGGCATCATGCCTTCGGCGCTTTTTCATCTACGCACCGAGCCGTCATGCAAACGACGATAGAGCAAAGTCGCGGTCAGTAGAACAAGTTCATCAGGATAGAATTAGGACCTTTCAAATCAGATTTGACTAATTTTTCATATTAATTGACAATTCACTATCAGCGAACGGTAAATGA
>CAZMAC010000029.1:0-13875 GCA_964564085.1 uncultured Hyphomicrobiaceae bacterium | reverse complement strand
TTTCATAACGCCGCAGGATGTTTCTCTACCCAGAAGCGACGGCCGCATCATATTTCATTTCCAAGTTAAAGGCGGCTGACATTAACGCGCGTGTATAGTCCGTTTTTGGATTATCGAAAATTTCATCCGCCGTCCCTTCCTCAACTACTTTCCCCGCACGCATGACAATCACTTCGTTTGCAAGTGCGCGAACAACTTTCAAATCGTGGCTTATGAAAAGGTAAGCCAGCTGGTGCCGCTGCTGCAAATCGCGCAACAGATCAACGATTTGCGCCTGGACAGAAACATCGAGAGCGCTGGTCGGTTCATCGAGCATAACGAATTTGGGCTCAAGCACCATGGCGCGGGCAATTGCAATACGCTGGCGCTGGCCGCCAGAGAATTCGTGCGGGTACCGGTCTTGTGTGGCCGGATCGAGATCAACCTCAACCATTGCCTTGGAGACGCGGCTCCGACGCTCATCAGCGTCCAGGCCGGGATTCTGGATGATCAGTCCTTCTTCGATGATCTGACTCACGGACAAGCGGGGCGAAAGGGAGCCATAAGGGTCTTGAAACACGATCTGCATATGCCGCCTGAGTGGCCTCATTTCCTTTGACCGGAGTCCGTCAAGCCGTTTTCCGACATAGGCAATCCTGCCCTGGCTGGAAATCAGACGCATCAGAGCGAGGCCAAGCGTGGTCTTACCCGAACCGGACTCGCCGACAACACCGAGTGTATGGCCCTCGCGAAGTTTGAGCGATAGGCCATCCACCGCTTTGATGTGATCGACCGTCCGGCGCATCAGGCCGCGTTTGACCGGAAACCAGACTTTCAGATCCTCCGCTTCCATGACGACAGGCGCGGACGGGTCTGCAGGCGGCGGACTGCCTTTCGGCTCCGAGGCGATAAGGTGCTGGGTATAGTCGTGCTGCGGGGCATTGAAGATTTCTTCGACTGTGCCTCGCTCGACAATCTCGCCATAGCGCATGACGCACACCCGCTCAGCCATCTTGCGGACAATGCCCAGATCATGGGTGATCAGCAGCATCGCCATTTGAAGCTCGTTTTGAAGCTGTTTGAGCAGCGCCAGAATCTGGGCCTGTATCGTGACATCGAGGGCGGTTGTCGGCTCATCCGCAATCAAAAGGTCAGGTGTGTTCGCCAGTGACATCGCGATCATGACGCGCTGGCGTTGTCCGCCGGAGAGCTGATGCGGATAGGATCTCATCCGCTCCTGCGGATCACGGATACCCACTTTATTGAGCAATTCAAGGGTCTTTTCGTTCGCCCGCTCATGCGTTAACCCCTGGTGCAGCCGTAAAATTTCCCCAACCTGTTTTTCAACGACATGCAACGGATTAAGCGAAGTCATCGGCTCCTGAAAAATCATGCCGATCTCATCGCCGCGTATCTGGCGCATCTCTGCATCGCTCATTTGCAACACGTCGCGGCCCTTGAAAAAAATCTGACCGCTGGGATGGCTGGCAGAGGGGTATGGCAGAAGCCGGGTGATCGAAAGTGCTGTTACGCTCTTTCCAGAGCCTGACTCGCCGACAAGCGCCACCGTTTCGCCTTGGCGAATGTCGAAGGAAATGTTTCGCACGGCATGGGTCACCGTGCCCATGCTGCGAAAATCCACGGACAGGTTTTTGACATCTACGAGCGTTGCGCTGGAACGGATCATGTCAGCCTTTCTCAGCGGAATGTCTTGCGAGGGTCGAAGGCGTCGCGAACGGCCTCGCCGATGAAAATCAAAAGGCTCAACATGATAGCTATAACAAAAAATGCGGTAAGGCCAAGCCAGGGCGCCTGGAGATTATCCTTTCCTTGAGCCAAGAGTTCCCCGAGTGAGGGCGAACCTGGCGGCAGGCCGAGCCCGAGAAAATCCAGCGAGGTAAGCGTGGTAATCGAGCTGTTGAGAATAAAGGGCATAAAGGTCAGCGTCGCGACCATCGCATTCGGCAAAAGATGCTTGAACATGATCTTAAAGTCAGAAAGACCCAGGGCCCGCGCGGCTGTAATATATTCAAAATTGCGCCCTCGCAGGAACTCGGCTCTGACGACCCCGACAAGCGCGACCCAGCTAAAGACCAGCATAATACCGAGCAAAATCCAAAAACTTGGGGCTATCACAGCCGAAATAATTATGATCAGGTAAAGTGTCGGGATCGACGTCCAGATTTCGATGAATCGTTGGAAGATAAGGTCAACCCAGCCACCAAAATAGCCTTGAATTGCGCCAGCCCCAATCCCGATGATGGATGAAAAGAATGTCAGTGTCAGGCCAAAAAGCACCGAAATCCGAAAGCCGTAAATAACTCGGGCGAGAACATCGCGGCCTTGATCATCGGTGCCAAGCAGATTTTCCCAAGTGGGGCTCGAGGGAGCAGGCTCCGGCAATTGGAGGTTGATTGTCTGGTAACTGTAGCGGATTAGTGGCCATACCATCCAGCCACCGCTGTTCGTAATCAGATCCTGGACATAAGGGTCACGATAATCCGCTTCCGTCTGGAATTCTCCGCCAAAAGCCGTCTCGGGATAAGTCTGGAAAACAGGAAAATAATAGCCGCCGTCATATTGGAGGACGAGAGGTTTGTCATTGGCAATGAACTCAGCAAAAAGCGTCACGAAAAACAGCACAAGGAAGATCCACAAGCTGTAATAGCCGCGCTTATTGGCTTTAAAATTTTCCCAGCGTCGTTTATTGATCGGAGATAGGGTAAAGCGGCCCGGCCTCTTCAACGCCGCGACGCGCTGCGCTGTCTCAAGCTCTTCTTTTGTGAGGCGCGCTTCCATCTCGGACCTAGACCTCACGTGTCTCAAAATCGATGCGCGGATCGATCCAAGTGTAAGTCAGATCCGTAATCAGATTGATGATCAGCCCAAGCAGCGAAAAGATGTAAAGCGTGGCAAAGACAACTGGATAATCCCGGTTAATCACGGACTCAAAAGAGAGCAGACCGAGCCCGTCAAGCGAGAAAATCGTTTCGATGAGTAAGGACGAGCCGAAGAATGCGCCAAGAAACGCGCCGGGGAAGCCTGCAACGACCAGCAACATGGCGTTTCGGAAAATATGGCCATAAAGCACCTGTCGCTCGGTGAGACCTTTCGCACGCGCTGTCATGACATATTGTTTCTTGATCTCATCGAGAAAGGAATTCTTGGTTAGCAAAGTCAGCGTGGCGAATGAGGCAAGTGACATGGCGATCAGCGGTAGCGCCAGATGCCAGAAATAATCCAAGATCTTCATAGGCCAGGAAAGCTGATCCCAATTATCCGATGTCAGTCCTCTTAAAGGGAACCAATCCAGAAAGGACCCACCTGCAAAAAGCACGATCAGCAGAATAGCGAATAAGAAGCCGGGGATCGCGTAGCCGATGATAACAACCGCACTGGTCCAAACATCGAAAGGCGATCCGTCGTTTACGGCCTTGCGGATGCCGAGGGGAATCGAAATGAGATAGCTGATCAACGTCATCCAAAGGCCGAGGGAGATTGACACCGGCATCTTCTCGATAATGAGATCGATTACACTCACATCGCGAAAATAACTCTCGCCGAAATTAAAGGTGAGATAGTTGCCTATCATCAGCAGGAAACGCTCATGAGCCGGCTTGTCGAAGCCATACTGCTTTTCCAGACTTTTGATGAATTCCGGATCGAGGCCCTGCGCGCCCCGATATTTCGACGTAACCGCTGCATCTCCAGTGCCAGTGCCGGGCTGACTTTGCTGGCCGCTAAAATCTCCCGATTGCGATCCGCCGATACGAGCCGTTGCACCCGGATCACTGCCGGTCAGCTGGGCAATCATCCGCTCAACGGGACCGCCTGGCGCGAATTGGATGATCACAAAGCTGACGACCATAATGCCCAACAGGGTTGGGATCATTAAAAGCAGACGACGGAGAATATAGCTAGCCATGAACCGGCGCTCTTGTCATTATTGCTTTATCTTCGAGGCTTTCTCGGCGTCATACCACCAGGTGTCAAGTACACCGCGCGCATATTTCGGCTTGGTCTCAGGCCGGGAGAAGCGGTCCCAAAAGGCGAGATGGTGGGCGGCCTTGTACCAATGCGGCACCCAATAATGTCCGGCCCGGAGCACGCGGTCCAGGGCGCGGGCTGCTGTGTGTAAGTCTTCGCGGCTTTGTGCTTGCAGGACATGATCAAGCAGCGCATCGACGACCGGGTCGGCAATACCGGGCAGATTTTGACTGCCCTTCGTTTTGGCCGCTTCCGAGCTCCAATAGAGGCGGATTTCCGGGCCAGGCGTTTGGCCTAATACGAAGCGCGAAACATCCATGTCGAAATCAAACTCTTTTAGCCGGACCTGATACTGCGCAGAATCGATGTTGCGAATTGAAGCTTTGATGCCGAGCGCTTTCAGCTTTTCAATGTAGAAGCCATAAATCTTCTCAAAGCCCGGATCGTCCATCAGAAATTCGAGGGTCAGCGGTTCGCCTTTCTCATTGACGCGGACACCGCTCTTATTCACATTCCAGCCTGCTTCGCGCAATAGCTTCGATGCTGTACGGAGCTGACGACGGTTCCGCCCGCTGGCATCGGTGACCGGCGGAACATAGGGTTTGCCAAAAACCTCCTCTGGCAGCTTCTCCCGGTACGGTTCAAGAAGTTTGAGTTCGGCCTCGCTGGGCGATCCCTTGGCCTCCATCTCAGAATTCGTGAAATAGCTGTTCGTGCGCTTATAAAGACCGTAAAACAGGTTCTTATTGGTCCATTCAAAGTCGAAGGCGTAGTCGAGTGCTTTTCGGACGCGGCGGTCGGAAAACTTGTCACGGCGCGTATTGATGAAAAATCCTTGCGCCCCCGAGGGCCTGTCATCTGGCAAGGTTAAGAGCTTGATCCGGCCGTCCTTGACTTGGGAGATATCGTATTCCGTTGCCCAACTCTTGGATGTGAATTCTTCGCGAAGATCGTAAGCGCCGGCCTTAAAGGCTTCCAAACCGGCCGTACGATCGCGGAAATATTCATAGCGGATTTCATCGAAATTCCAGCGGCCGCGATTAACCGGCAGATCAGCGGCCCAATAGTCCGGGCTGCGCTTATAGACGATGTTGGTGCCGGTCTTGTAGCTGCCGACATCGTAAGGCCCGGAGCCCATCGGGACGATCAGGGACGGATCGTAGAAATCTTTATCTTCGTAGAAGGCTTTTGATAAGATCGGTAGATCCGCAACCGTCATCGGCAGATCGCGCAAGTTTTGCCCCTTAAATGTAAAGCGCACGGTCAGCCTATCTAGAGCTTCCGCCTTGGCGACATCGCGCAAACGTCCTGCGAAAGCGGGATGCGCTTTGACCGGATCGCGCAGCCTTTCAAAGGTGAAAACCACATCCTCTGCCGTAACCGGCGATCCATCACGAAATTTTGCCTCCGGGCGCAGAAAGAAAGTCGCACTGCGCTTGTCATCGGCGAGTTCGACGGAACGGGCCAGGAGCCCATACATGGCGTCGGGCTCGTCGTAGGCGCGCTCCATGAGCGAGTCGAACAGGAAATCGAGCAGTCCTTGCGCCGGGTCATCCCGAATAACGAAAGGATTGAAGCTGTTGAACGTCAGAACGGCGCTGATGCCGATTGTGGCGATTTGCCCGCCTTTGGGAGCATTTGGATTGACATAATCGAAATGTTTGAAATCGGCAGGATATTTCAACTCGCCAAAAGCGGAGATGCCGTGGCGTTTCTCCGCCGCAACGAGCGGGCTGACGAGCAGACAGGCAGATAAGGAGACAATGAGAAGTCGTATGGCCTGTCTATTCACAATGCCGATCACCAATTTTTCAGAGTGAAAATCAATTCAATGCGAGTTTCGCGGCTTTCTCCTCGTCATACCACCAAATTGTCGGAAAACCGATAGAGCGGGATGGCAACGGATCTGGATGGGAATATTTGTTCCAGTAGCATATGCGCTCAAATGGTGCATAGAATTGTGGGACGACATAATTTTCCCAAAGCAGAACACGATCAAGCGCTCGGGAAGCGGCGACCAGCTCCTCGCGGTCTTTGGCAAAAATAATCTGGTCGATCAGTTTGTCTACGGCGGCATTTTTGATGCCAATCACATTTCGGCTTCCAGGACGGTCGGCGGCCTCAGAGCCCCAAAAATTGCGCTGCTCATTTCCTGGAGACTCAGACTGTGCAAAGGAAGACGTGATGATATCAAAATCAAACTCGTTGATCCGGGCTTGATACTGAGCTGCATCGATAACGCGAATTGAGACCTGAACGCCGAGCTTTTCAAGAGCTTGTTTGTAGGGCATGACGATCCGTACAAAATCAGGTTGAACGAGCAGAAACTCCACCTTTAAAGGCTCACCAGTCTTCACATTGGTCAGGACACCTTGCTGAACTTCCCAGCCTGCCTCTTTCATCAAGCGAACCGCCTGGCGCATATTGCGTCGATCGATCATCGAACGATTGTCATTGACGGTGTTTTCATATTCTTTCGTGAAGACTTCGGCTGGAATCTGATCGCGAACTGTTTCCAGGATTTCCAGCTCTTTCCCCTCTGGCAGCCCAGTTGCGGCAAGTTCGGTGTTTTCGAAAAAGCTGGAAACGCGCTTATACTGACCATAGAACAGATTTTTATTCATCCATTCGAAATTAAACATCAAGCTGAAGGCTTTTCGAACCCGCGAATCCGCAAACTTAGCGCGCCTGGTGTTCAGAACAAACGCTTGCATCGGCTCGGGATTTTCAAGTTGGATATCATTCCGCCTTACCAGCTTACCTGAATTGATAGCCGGAAAATCGTAAGCCGTAGCCCAGCTTTTTGCCGAATTTTCGTTGAAGAAATCGACTTTGCCCGCTTTGAATGCTTCGAACGCAACCTGGCGATCTCCGAAATATTCAAAACGAATCTCATCCAAATTATTCTTGCCGACATTGACCGGCAGGTCCGCGCCCCAATACTCTTTTACGCGTTCGTAGGATATATAACGGCCTGGCTCGAAGGATTTGACACGGTAAGGACCGCTACCTAGCGGCATTTCGAGAGAGGTCTTGCTTGGATCACGAGCTTCGCCACTTTCGCTTTCGTAAAAATGCTTTGGCAGCACGATTAGCTGGCCGACAATCTGCGGAAGTTCACGATTGTTCTTTTGATCGAAGGAGAACGTTACTTCACGTTCTCCGGTCTTTTCAGCCTTTGTGACGTTCTTATAGTAAAACCCATATAAAGCGTTGTGTTCTTTCAATACGTTGAGGCTGAAGACAACATCTTCAGGCGTGATCGGTTTGCCGTCGTGCCAACGGGCAGTATCACGAAGTTTGTATGTAACGGACGAGTAATCATCTGGGTAGGAAACCCATTCAGCCAGTTGCGCATATTCTGCTGAAGGCTCATCGAAGCTTGATGCCATAAGCTGATCGTATATGAGCCCTAAGCCTGATGCCTTATTCCCTTTGTAAGGAATGATATTCAAACTGTCGAACGTCCCGAGTGCAGACAAACGTGTCGAGCCGCCTTTCGGCGCATTCGGATTGACATAGTCAAAATGTTTGAAATCAGGACCATATTTTGGCTCGTCGATAAGCGACATTGCATGCCGTTTATCGCCAGCGCTTGCGCCTACTGCCAGTAATATGATGAAGAGCGAAGTACTGAGGAAATGTAGGCTTGCACGCGACCAATTCATTACAAAGTCAATCCCGGATGTTGATGTTCTCTGCCGAGAATTGGCAGAGATACATTGGCTTAGAATGATATGAAGCAACGCCAAGACCAAATTAAAAATTCGTCATGGACGCGTTAGCTTGATGCGCTTCAATGCCAAAATCCCCACAGACAACCTCGGAATGAGATGAATCTGATCCTAATGCTTTATTCTAGTGCCGCAAGTTTATTACCGCGGCACTTAAATCGTCCTCTGATCGACTCCGCTCAATTTTGCGTCTGCTCAGGAGGTTGAGCAGGATTGACACTGGCTTCGGGAGAGATGTTCGCTTCTTCAGCAGCTGGCGCTGTTTCCTGATCCGTGGCTGACGCGCTGGTCTCGGACGCCCCGCCAACAACCGAAGGTATTGGGTTAGCATTTGACTCTGCGGCAGTATTCGCGTCGGCGCCTTGATCGCCGGAAGCAGAGGCTGCCTCTCCGTCGTTGCCGGAAGGAGCAGCTTCAGATGGCTTACTTTCCGACGAGGCGTTATCAGATTCACTTGGTGCGGCATCAGATTCATTGGGCGCTGCAGCTGCGCTATCCGATCCAGCTGGCTCAGACGCCGCCTCAGATACTGCGGGCATCGGCGGCGCATTGGGACTGACTGAACGCATGTAAGCAATAATATCTGCCCGGTCTCCGTCCTTCTTCACACCAGCAAAGGACATCTTGTTGCCTGGCACACAGTTTTTAGGATCTTTTAAAAAGCAGTCGAGCTTTTCATAATCCCAGTTTCCGCCATACTCTTTCAAGGCGTTTGAATAGGCAAACCCATCAACACTCGCCACTGCCCGACCGACGATATCGTGCAGATTAGGTCCAATTTTATTTGGACCGCCTTCTTCGAATACATGACAGGCGGCACATTTTTTTACTTGCTTAGCCCCTGAGTCTACGCTCGCTGCGCTAAGAAGAGATGCAAAAGAAGGTGCATTAGCTTCGCCTTCCCCTTCTGGCGCCGTTTGTTCGCCAGAAGATGCATCAGCGGTAACCTCGGGGGCAGCCTCGGGAGTTCCACCTCTCGGATAGATAATGTCGATAAGCGTGCTGGTCCCAACAATCACGAGCAGAGCAGATAGAACCGCGCCCGCAGCCATATTAAATGTCCATTTATCCATAAGCGGCCCTTTCTCCCTGCTAGCGGCCTCGTGGTCGCAAAGTATAGCAAGCTTGTCTTACCGAAATTTTCCTGCTTGCCAATACGATAGGTGTTAGCGCAGAAAAAGCTCTCAATGACGGCGAATTGTCTCAGCCCGGCCAGCATCACCGCTCAATACTAACATTGATAAGCTGAATAAGACGAAAAGGACACAGGAATGGCAAGGCCTTTGATCGTTATCCCGTCGCGGATCGGCGCAACAAGGCTCCCGCGCAAGCCCCTGGCTGATATTTTCGGAGAGCCGATGATTGTCCATGTCTGGCGGCAGGCCATGGAAGCCGATGCGGGGTATGTGGTTGTGGCGACTGATTCGCAGGAAATCGCCGATGCGGTCGAAAACGCTGGCGGTAAGACTGTCATGACGCGTAGCGATCATCCAAGCGGTTCCGATCGTGTATTTGAAGCCGCGACTCTTATCGATCCGGCCGGGGATATCGATATCGTCGTCAATGTTCAGGGTGATCAGCCTGTTCTCGATCCGGCTCTCATTCGCAATTGCTTGTCTCCTCTCGAAGACCCTGCTGTCGATATTGCCAGTATCGCCGCCATTTTGACAGACCCCGCAATGGTAATGGAGCCAAGTGTTGTCAAATTGATCGGAACGCCTTCAAATGGGCCCGACATCCTGCGGGCATTATATTTCACGCGCGCGCCCGCCCCGTTCGGTCCCGGCCCTCTTTATCAGCATCTGGGACTTTATGCCTATCGCCGGGAGGCGCTTGCGCAATTTGTCAGACTGCCGCCCTCCCCGCTTGAAATCCGCGAAAAGCTTGAACAACTCCGTGCGCTTGAGGCTGGGATGCGGATCGATGTTAAGGAAGTCCGAAGCGTCCCAATAAGCGTGGATATGCCCGATGATTTGGAAAAAGTTCGCTCGTTTTTCGCTGCCAATGCAAAATCGCGTCATAACGCAAATCGTTCCTAATACGGGTTGAAAAAATGCCTTTAGCTGCAAATCGAACGAGACAGAGCCAATCATCGGCATCCTCTCTGAGTGCCGAGACCGGGAACATGATTTTGTTCCAGGGGGAGCGCGGCGCCAATTCCCACTTGGCGTGTCTTAACGCGCACCCGGCGATGGAGCCGGTTTCCTGTGCGACGTTTGAGGATGCGCTCGCAGGCGTGGATCAGGGACAGGCGCGCTATGCTCTGATCCCGATCGAGAATTCAGTGGCCGGCCGGGTTGCTGACGTTCATCATTTGCTGCCCGAGTCCAAGCTTTTTATCGTGGGCGAACATTTCGAGCGCATCTCCCACCAGCTTATGGCCCTACCCAGTGTCAAGCTCCAGGATCTCAAGACCGTTCACAGCCATACCCATGCGTTGGGGCAGTGCCGGCGTATCATTCGTGAGCTGGATCTGCGCGCCGTCACTGAGGCTGATACGGCGGGCGCGGCGCGCATCGTCGCGGAGGAACAAGACAAAACCAAAGCTGTCATTGCCTCGAAATTGGCGGCGGAAGTTTACGGTCTTGAAATTCTGCGCAGTGACATTGAAGACGCCGAACATAATACGACCCGCTTCATTACATTATCTTCCGACCGCGATGATGCGCCCTCGGGGAACGGCCCCGTCATGACCAGTTTCATCTTTCGTGTCCGCAACGTTCCCGCTGCGCTCTATAAGGCGCTGGGCGGCTTTGCGACCAATGGGGTGAATATGACGAAGCTAGAATCCTACATGGTTGAAGGGAATTTCTGGGCAGCCATGTTCTATGCCGACATTGAAGGTCATCCCGACGACCGTTCCGTCCAGCTTGCTTTCGAAGAATGCCAGTTCTTTTCCTCCGAATTCAGGATGCTTGGGACCTATCCCGCCAGCCCTTTCCGAAAAGAGATGAACGGTCCCTCCAACGGATAGCGGCAACCAGGCGCATATGCTGCGTTATAACGGGACCTATCCGAGCTTTCCTTCCGTAAATGCGCGGATCAGCGAGTGCGAGATGGAGAGCGGCGGCGGCACGAAAATCTCTTCCGGGTGACGGCGCTCGATCATCTGCCAGATTTCTTCTCTGCCAAACCAGCGCGCATCCAGAATTTCGGCCGGGTCAAGCGTGAGATCGGCATTATGCGCTTCTCCCCAGCAACCAATCATCAGGGAATGCGGAAAAGGCCAGGGCTGGCTTGCGACATATTCGACCCGTCCGACACGAATGCCGGCTTCTTCCATGATCTCGCGCCGGACGGCGGTTTCGAAGTCGTCACCCGGTTCGACAAAGCCAGCCAGTACGGAATACATCTTCTCCGGAAAACGCGGCTCATGGCCAAGCAGACACTGTTCGTTCTGCGTAATCAGCATAATCACGGCCGGGTCAGAGCGCGGAAAATGGTTTTGACCGCACGCCCAGCATTCGCGCCGCCAGCCGCCGTCCCGAGGCTCGGTCTTTGCGCCGCACCGCCCGCAGCAACGGTGTGTGGCATGCCAGGCGGCAAGGCTTCGTGCTTGCGCCGCAAGTGTCAGCTCCTCCGGCTTCATATCGCTCTGCGTGGCAAGGCTGCGCAGATCGACAAGCGGCGCAGCAGAGTTTTCACCGTCAGGCAGGACGGATGCCTCGGCGGCAGCTAGGGCTACGACAAAAACGGGGCTATCGTGAGCATCCAGACCGAGGAAAAATGCGCTCGCGGCTGCGATCCCAAGTCCGGCAAGGTCGTCCACCGAAAAGCTGCGAAGCCGTGTATTCTGCCGGTCCGCATCTGAGAGGATCGCGAAGCGGAGATCGATCAGAAGGTGAAAACGCGCGTTCGGCCTTAAGCGTTGCGCCTCGATCCAGGGCTCATCCCGGCGCTTTTCGCCTACGCGGTTAAGCACGGTCTGCGCCGTAATATGCCTGAACTCTATGGGCGGGCGTTCGCTCATTCACATCCTAACCGCTGACAGGGATTGTTGCGACAAGCGGTAGATCGCTGGACGCCGCGCGCTTTTCAAGCTCATTGAGCGCCCATTCATAGCTGCGATCCTTCAGCCGGCTATGCTCGGCCCATGCCATCACATCCGTCCCTTGCGGAATCGGCGCTGCAAGGAGCATATCCAGAGGGCCCAGCCAGTCCGTCTCAGACGTCGTTGCGCATTGCGTGGCGGCGAGAAACGCTTCGAAGGACGGAAGTTTCGGCTCGTCCGGCGGCGCCTTCCAAGGCAACCTGCGCCGCATTTGCTTTTGCCACGCCGGCAGATCGCGGTAGCGGATCGATGATTTTCCGAAAGGCGGAACGGCCGGTCTGGCGATGACATTCGGCCCCGAATTCAGCCGGTGCAGAGGGGAAATCGGCGGCGGATTGA
This sequence comes from uncultured Hyphomicrobiaceae bacterium, assembly GCA_964564085.1. Taxonomy (GTDB): domain Bacteria; phylum Pseudomonadota; class Alphaproteobacteria; order Rhizobiales; family Rhodomicrobiaceae; genus JAHQVI01. The sequence goes on along the minus strand of CAZMAC010000029.1, from coordinate 1,785 downwards.
TGAGACTGCCATCCATCAGGAATTGGCCTTCGTCGTCAACGAAAGGCGGCAGCAATCCGGGAAGTGTCCAGTTGGCGCGAATGGCGACCTGGAGATTGCCGGCATTGTGAATATGCGGCTCGCTGGTCGAGATATTGGCCGAGGCGGAATAGAACGGGATCGGCATATCCGCAATGTCAGTATCGGGGAAATGCTTCAGGATCAAACGGTCCAGCTTGCGCTGATCGTAGAGGCTGAAAAGCGGCCAGTTTTTGCGCCGCAACGCGTGGCGCTCGACCATGACTTCCGCGATCAGCTGATCGGTGTCATCCGGGTCCATGCCCAAAGCGATGCAGGCTGCAATGACAGCGCCCGCGCCGACACCGGCAAAACAGTCACACTCAAATCCGGAGGCTTGCACGGCCTTAAAACTGCCCAGCGACGCGGCCCCGAAAACGCCCTGCCCGGACGCAAAAAATCCGGTCGACTGGCCAAGCAGAAAACGCGCCAGGCGCTCGAAATCTTTCTCGTTATCGGGGCGGATATGATGATGAGATCGCACCTGTCGGTATTCAAGCCAGCGCCGCGTGCCCGCAATCGTCTGCCCGCGCCTTGGGTCGTGAAACAGCGCGAGGCGGCAGGCATCGGCGCCCCGCAGCTCGAAAGCCAGTTCCTCCACCGGTCCGAGCGGCACGGGCGAGCCAAGCCGGTTGCCGTCATGCCTGCCAATTAGGCAAATTTCATCGGCCTCCGCGAGCGCGCGTTCCGTCCAGGGCGTTGGCTCGGTGTCGGTCAGCAGCAGGATGACATCGAAGCGGCTCTCCTGCTCTTTCATCCAGTGTACGACTTGGGGATCGTCGAGCGCGATGCCACCGGGCATATCCTGGCCAAGCCCTTCGGCTGACAGGATCTGACATTCCGCGCGCTGCTCGATGGCGGCGGAGAGCTGTTCGGCAAAGCCTTGCGGGACCTTGTCTCCGCCCGCGGGACAGATTGCGAGCGAGCGCGCACGATCCGATGCAATCTTGACACGTCCGGGACTCCGCGCACCGCCTTCGCTGCGTATAAAGCTTCTCAGAACGCCTTGCCAGACATCGGGCGCCGTTTGAGCGAGCGTCTCGAAACTCTCCCAATCGAGTTTCAACACGATGCTGCTGCGGGCCGCCGAAATACTGGTGTTCTGGGCTTCGCGCGCGAAAAACGCCGTTTCCGCAAGCACCGATCCCGGTCCGAGATCCGACCAGGCCGGGTCGCTGGCATAGCGCGTGGTGCGAAAACGGCCCGATGTGACGATGTAAAGCGCATCGGGCACATCGCCAGCCTTCACCAAAGTTTCGCCGCGTTCCACCGTCTGCAAATGGCATTCGGCATAGACGCGCTTCAAAGCCTCATCCGACATGGCCTCGAAGGCACGCACGCCTTTCAGCCAATCCGCCGGTGATTTGTGCCGCAGTCTTTTTGTTCCCGCCATGTTCGTTGCCCAATTGATTCACCTGCTTAACCGATCTGGCGGGACTTGCCTATGGGGAGCGGTATTGAACGGATCTCGGCAGTGGAAAACATCAGGCGCGTCAGAACGGATCGGTCATGCGTAAAGGCCCCTGACGTTTTATATGGCAATTCTTGTCATTCCAGCGGGCAGCACCAATCCCCTCGCCGGGTGCTTCCCGCAAGGTTTCGCTTTTTTACTTGGGCATCAGCTTGACCGTAAGAGCGGTTCCCACTTTTACGGGCCGATGCACCTATTTACTTGGGCATCAGATTTATCCGAAAACCGCTACGCACTTTTCGGTCTGATGCCGTAGT
>CAZMAC010000028.1:5203-13886 GCA_964564085.1 uncultured Hyphomicrobiaceae bacterium | reverse complement strand
CCAAACAGAAATCCACTTATCACCGGATTCGTCTGTTTGGGTCGAACCACTAGTGCCCGTGTTTGAAAAATCGGAAACGCTGGTTTAAGCGCTACGAGGATTATTCAAAAAATGATTTTTTTAAAAAGACTTTTCTGTGCCAGATCTGATGGCCCACGAAGTGGAAATAGAGCCCTAACGGTACGGCCATGAATTTACTGCATTGGGGCGTGTTGGTTGCTTATTCGGCAGCCCATATCGGAGCAGGGCGAACCGATGCTGCGCGAGCGCTGGCATCCGACAAACGCTTTGCGGGCTTGCTGTGGCGGCACAGCAACTACCGCACAGGCACAAAAATCAAGTTGGCGCGCCGCCATTATGTGAATTTCCGTGAGCGGAGCGCTCAAAAATATCTTTGCCGCCGGTCGGGCTGGCTATTTTTGGCGGACATGCTGAAAGCTCAGGGCTTGCTCGAAGATGCCGAGGCGGTTTATCGCCGTGCCGCACGCCGCCGGCATCTTACATATCTGGCTTTGTGCGGACTGGGTGACTTACTGCTTATGAAAGCACGCTGGGCCCAGGAATTTGCAGCTTATGCTGATCAGCACCAGGCAATCGACCCTGGCGTTCCGGATTGGCGCAGAGCAACATTCAACGAAGCAATTAAGGTGTTGAACCAAGCACAAGAACTGCGGCCACGCGACGAGCGTGCGGCTTGGCTGCTTGCAATAGCCTACGATCTTGCGGAGCGTAGCTCAGAAGCGGTCGAGCAGGTGAGAGAATTGGAGGCCCTCATAGTGCCGCTCTCGGTCGCGGATTTCGGTCATCTCCGCATGCGCACGACTTTTTCAGTTGCCCCGGCTGAAGCCCTCGCGAGCGACAACCGGCATCTCGGCGGGTGGGTCGATCAGTGTGGCGATGAGTGGCGGGTGTCGATGGTGAAAGTGCGTCGTGGTGATGCGCTTCCTGATGACAGCGGCTTTGAGACTGAGCGAGTTGGGGTGAAGAGCGGTCTCGATCTCGAATCTGGATACGCCCTTGCTGGCTGCTTCACGGAGTACAAATCACAGATCGACTTTCCGGCTCCCTATGTGACAGCGTTTCCCGATGCAATTATCCTTCCGTCATTCGGAGGAGCAGTCGTCGGGGGAGGCTATCTGATTGCTGACTCGATCCATCACCATGAAACACACTTCGATGTGTTTGCGAAAAATGTGCGCGCATTGGCGGGAGGATCAGCTTTGCTTTGCGCTCCCGACGCGATTTCAGGTCAAGACGAACACACAGTCTTTGTCGGTAGCAACCGAAATTATTATCATTGGCTAATCGAAGATTTACCTCGCCTCGCTCTTGTCGAACGTTCGGTGCGGGCCGACGACCGTTCATTGCTGGTCGACGAAGACATTCAGCCCTGGCGGATCGATCTACTTAGACGATTTGGCATTTCAGAGGATCGTTTGTGTCGCGCTAAGATCGACAGACCGATCTCGTTTCGCGACGTGCTCATGCCCTCGCGGCTTTCCACGCATGGTGTGGTTCATCCAGAAGCCGTGCGATTCGTCCGTGCGCGTTTACTTCATGGTGCGCCGGCCACACCGAAGCTCGGCAAACGTCTCTATATAACGCGCAATTCGGTACCGGGACGAACGATGCTGAATGCGGCGGAGATCACCAAAAAGTTTGAGAGATCAGGCTTTGCCGTGGTCGATCCGGGCACACTATCGATCGATCAGCAGATAGAGCTTTTTTCTGACGCAGAAGTGATCGCTGGCCCTGTCGGCGCAGGGTTGACGAATGCAGTGCTTGCTCCGGTCGGTGCCCGCATCATTCAGCTGGCATCGACCGATGTTTGCGGCGAGACTTACACGAGCCTCGCTTCATCGATCGGCCAGCGCTCGTGTTGGTGCCTCGGGCGCGGCTTCGCGCGCTCATATCCGCGCTGGATCTGGACGAACTTCGATTTTTTCATCGATCCGCGTGACGTCGATCTTTGCCTCGACCGGATGCTCTGAGAACCCATTGTAGCTGGACCAAGTGACATGGTCGCGATCTATCTTCTCCTTCCTCGGATCAGTCGACGCCATAGGATAGCCAGCAGGTGTCTGCTGCGGATGGGTTCCGCGGTATGAATGGCGTGGGCCAGCCGTAAAAACCCGCTGTTGGGGCGTGCACTCGGCTGGAGATCCAAAAAACGCTGCAGTGAGTTCGTACGATGAGTGGGAGATGGGGGCGGCTTAAGAGGGGTTCCTGTCAAGGTTGCCTCGATTGCCGCGCTGAGCAGATGCGGGGCGCAATTGTTTTCGTAATAGGCCCGTGCACGAGATGCGTGATCGGCCAGTTGCTCCCTCGTCAATCTATTCAATACGGTTTTCAACTCATCCGGGTCGCGCCAAATTAAAACCTCTGGATAGACCTCATGAACGTCGGTAAAAAATGGACTTACGTAGTTAGAATGAAGCAGAAGAGGTACGCCAGCCCCCATGGCCTCTATTGCCGCTCGACCGCCTCCCAAAGGAAAGGAACCTATATAGAGATCGACTCCTCGCGCAACCAGCTCCGAAGCGAGATGTTCCACCCATGGGATATTGACGAAATTGTCTTTGTTCACCCCAGCTGACGCCAAACGCTCTCGTATTTTTTCGGCTAGCGAATCTTTAAGTGGACCGATGTGATGATGGGGGCCACCCGTGATCCGCATGATGTCGGGCAGAATATCGGCGTAGGCGTATTTATAAGGCACCTGCTCGCGCAAATAGGAGGCGTCGAATTTCGGCATTCCTCCGGACGTGGCGGTGGTGATCGTGCCGGACGCCATAAAAGGATCATTCGTACGATGGGTCATTACTTCGGCCACTAGCGGCCAATAGACATTGTTTTCAATGCTTAGTTCGGTCCGGCAATGGTGATACCCTTTACCATTAAAATCGACATGTGTTGCATGCGGAATATGCACACCGAGCGCGAGGTTATGATCGCAATGATGATAATAATAGAGCTGGTCGACCAGTTCGGGCTGCACCGCTGCCGCGATAATCGCATCGAATTGATGTTGCAAAATGTAGGTTCGCGCGGGACGCAAAGAAGCTAGTTTTCGCTGTAGCCAGCCCAAAGTCTTTTCCAGGTTGAGACCGGTTGCCACTTCCACTTTCGCGTCAAACCCCACACGCTTAATGGTCTTTTTCACCTCATCTGTGTCAAGCGTGTGCAGAACATTCGTCACCAAGATCGTTGGCTTCTTGCCCGGATCCGCTCGTGCCAAATCCATTAAAACGCGCGTATGTCCACCGGTGCCGGCGACCGCTGTAACAATAAAAACGCTGCAATCGGGATCGACTGGTGCAGACTTCACATGCTGGGGAACTCTTCCCAGTTCCTGGCATAACGCGTCGAGCTCTGGAGATGAGAACACCATCGCCCATGATGATTGCCGTTCGATAATTTCCGAGACGAATTCGATGATACGTCTGAGCGCGTTCTCGCAGTCTCCACGATCGGCGATAGCTCGTACAGCGTCGCAGAAACTGTCGATGCTTCTGATTTCTTGGAAACCGATACTCATTTCTGCGAACGCTTTGACTGACGTCCAGCGTTGGCTAGAGCCTTGAGCAAGCGAGATCGCGACGCGAAATCTGCTTCACTCGTAACTTTTCTTCGGGCAACTCCAAATCCCGTCGCACCGAAGCTATTGCCATTATAGAAAATGTATTCCCAATTGCCTACACGGCAGGGAGCGCCGAAACAGGACATTTCGGATTCCCAATCCTCTACGGGCCCCTTCAGCGGAGCAATCCAGGACAAGTGTCCCTGACTTTCGCACACGCTCCAAAAAGAGTACCCGCGTTCGGTTCGCAACGAGACGAGCAGCGAAGCTTGGCCGTCATCAGCCCAGAGCACGGGTCGCCCGAAGCCGATCTGGCCTTGACCGCGAATTGGTGAAAGCAATGGCGGATCGGACGGACTACTCCAACGAATGCCGTCGTCGGAATGAGCTTGGCAAAGGTGGTAAGTTGGCAACTGCTTGCCTGATGCACCGTCGAAGAACTCACCACCACCTATATAAAGCATACCCCAGCCATCGGGCTTGCGATATACGAATGGTGCCGTGCGGAAAAAGCGTTCTTCTGCCGTGGGATACAGAATTTGGCCGCTGCCAACTTTTTCGAAGGTCGTTCCGCCGTCGGAGCTGATAGCCAGTCCGGCGAATAAAGTGTAGGGCACGCTTGCGGTCAGCCGCTGCCAACCGATGTAATAAAGAAAGAGCTTGCCGTTGCGTTCGAGGATTTGACACGGATTGACCCCGTCGACATCAAAAGATCCCTTGGGTCCCAGATCAAGAACGGGATTTGGTTCAAAGCTCATGACACGGAGAGGGTCGTCTATGGCAAGATCCACGTAAAATATCCGCCCACGAAGCGTTTCGTCACATCCGGCAATGAAAATGCGAGTCCGATCCCTCATGACCAGAGGTGTGGGAAGCATAGCATGACTTTGGATTAAACCGGCTTTCGGTGGAGCGAAGACCAACCCAAGCCTCTCCCAACGATTATAGGGCTCATGCATTTAAGCTTCGTGTTTTCCACTCGCCGAGATCAATTCGAAAAAAATCCTGCACGATCGTCCTCGCACCAAATCCTTCCTTAAATTCGCAAAGGCCCCGGTTCAGATATTGGCCTTCTCGCTCGTTCGAATTTCCGAAATCGAAAAATTTTGTACTTCCTCGGAAGAGGTCGATGAGGGTTAAAAAGAGCAAATCAAGCGCGCCGTCCTGGCGGGCCTCGTCACTCGACGCAATATATTGGGCATGTATCGCCGGGCCGCAGCAAAACAATAGGGAGCCGGCGCATAAGGTTGAATTGGAATACGCAGCGAAGAGACGGATATTTTTTGGGAAACGTCTTTGAAGCAGCGCTATCTCATCAGCGTTATGCACCGGCTCTTTGTGATAACGAGATTTCAAATTGTGAGAAAGAACCCGATGGAATGCATCGAGATCATTGCTCTCACGGACGGATAAACCTGCCTTTTTCGCCTTTCGTATGCCTCGTTGCCGTCGTTCTTGGACCGGACCTGGATTGTCGAGATCGATCACTGAGGTCATGTCCCGCCTGTATAAAGTCGCCCCATGGTTGAAAAGTGCATAGCGATCCTCATCGGAGGGCATCCGGTGATAGATGGGCGGAACGGATTTGTAGGTGATCTCCGTGATCCCCTGCCCATGCCAATAGGCAAACCATTTTTCAAAGATGTCTATAGCAAGGGGCGCAACCATTGCTGGGTTGCATATCATGCCGCCATAGGATAAGCCGGCATGACTTGCTAAGCTTGTGTCAGTCCGGCTCGCTGGAAAAAGGGCGAGCAGTTTGCCGGCACCATTTTTTATGAGCGTTGACGCATCGGTAAAACGGTCCGCGTGGTATTCCATGAACCCCCTTCGAAACAAGAACGTTCCGTTCTTGCTTGAGTCCACGAAGCGGTCCCAATGCTCGCAATGCTGCGGCTCATACGGCTCAACGACAAGGTCACTCATCCGATTTCACACGAAAAAATCGTCTGGCGCCGACAGCGCTTTTCGGTGTGCTCTCGGCGCGATACATAGCGTCCATCTCGGTGTCTTTGGTGATTAGCGTGGCTGGGCCAATCCAATTGTCGGCACCAACCGAGACCTGGTCTGCGAGAGTTGCATTGACCCCGATAAAACTGTTGCGGCCTATCTTACAGTGTCCCGAGACGACAACATGCGAGGCAATAAAGACATTATCCTCGATCGTACTATGATGGCCAATATGATTTCCTGACCAGAGAATGACATTGTTACCGATCGAACAGAACGGCTGAACCACATTGTTCTCGAATATGAAGCTGTTTTCTCCAAGGGGCACTTCTGGCCAGACAAAGGCATGTGGGCTGACATAACTTGCGAGCTGGTAGCCTTTTTGCTTTACCCCCACGCAAAGGCGAGCGCGAACGCGATTGAGTTCGCGATAGGTCAAGGCCACAAAGGCGTCATGCGTCCGAGGCGGGCAGTGCTCCTCCAACCGCTCAAGTGCAAAAAGCGGTCTATCAAGTAATGTGTCGTGCTTGCGAAACGCTTCATGTACTGCGAACGCGGCAACTTCATATCGTCCTTCCGCGTCAAACAACGCAGCAGCGACCTCCGCGAATGAGCTGTCTCCGATGATGACCAAGCGGCGCTTATTGTTTTCGGCCATGTCCAGGCCTCGTGATTAAAATGTCTTCACGGCGGTTTGCCATCGGCAGCTGACTGCCTTGAGGTAGGACAAAGGCTTGAAATCCGGCTGTCCGCGAGCGCGCCAAAATGCCGAGTACGATAGAGTCATCGATCTGTCGAGGCTCAAGGGTGTTAAAGCGATATTCGGGCATGGGACGTTCCGGGTAATGTTCGGCGTGATGCAGTCGTCCCGACTGACTATCGAAAAATCGCTTGCGCATGCTGCTATTGGGAATGTCACCTAACAGAAGAGCGCCTGATACGTCCTCAAGTAGCAGGAGAGCCGAATCGATAAAATGCGTTAGGTTTGTCTCCCCGAATACGTATTGTACGACGCTATAAGCGATAATGGCATCGAACGCGCCAAGCGTTTCGGAGGCAAGACATTGAGGAAAGGGGCCCGCAATTTTGCTGATCGTGGGACCATCTTGGAGCTCGCGCAAAACCTCCGGACTATCGATCACGCAGAGATGCTGATCCTGCGCGATAGCACGCGAGACAATGGCATGAGAGAGATCGCTGCAGCCAATTCCGATGTCCAGCACCCTCGCCCCCGGCTCTGCAAAGGCGGGTAATTTCGCATCGATATCAGCGAGAATGATGTCGCTTCGACCCATACGGAACTGGTCTGGAAAACCGGACTTTTGATTTCCGCTCAGGTCCCCGTCCAATGCGCGGCGCCGGAATTCTTCATAGCCGCCGACGTCGTAGTCGACCACTTTATCGATAGTGCTGCTCATAAACTCTCCACGGCACGCTTGAGCCGATCGATTACAGTATCGACATGGGCGTCCTCCATCTCCGGCCATAGCGGCAGACTGAGAACCTCTTTTGCGGCGCACGTGCTTTCTGGCAATCTGGAATCGCCGTGTGTCGCGCTGTAAACCGGCTGACGATGAGGGGGGACGGGGTAATGAACCAACGTCCCGATCTCCAAGTCGGCAAGCACCTTCTGGAGCCGGTCCCGCTTAGTGCTTCGAATAACGTAAAGGTGCCATACCGCTTCGGGATCGACGAAGGGCCGCTCGATATTCGGCATATCTTTAAGACCCTGATCGTATCGCCGGGCGATGGCGCAACGACGCTCGGTCTTGGCCGGAAGGATGCTCAGCTTGGCGCTCAATATTGCTGCTTGAAGGTCATCAAGCCGCGAATTCAGACCATGTTCTTCGTGCAGATATTTGGTGCGAGATCCATAATTGCGAATCATCCGCATGCGCGCGGCCAAAGAATCATCATTCGTCGTAATGATGCCGCCGTCCCCCAGCGCTCCCAAATTTTTGGTCGGATAGAAGCTGAATGCAGCGGCGCTTCCGATCGCGGCAACGTTACGGCCGCTGTACATAGCGCCATGCGCCTGAGCAGCATCGCCAATGAGGGCAATACCATATTCCTCCGCGATCATCTCGAGTGCCGTCACATCGGCGGGTCGGCCATATAGGTGAACCGCGATGATAGCACGTGTACGAGAGTTGATTGCGGGCCGGATTAAATCGGGGTCGATGTTGAAACTGTCGCGTTTAATGTCAACGGGCACCGGTGTGGCACCAGCATGGCTCACAGCCAGCCATGTCGCGATAAAGGTGTGCCCCGGTACGATCACCTCGCAGCCTGGACCAATATCCAGTGCACGAAGTATTATCTCTAAGGCATCAAGTCCGCTCCCGACGCCGATACTATTGCGTACGGTACAAAATTTGGAGAAGTCCGATTCAAAGCGGGCCAAATGATCCCCAAGGACATATCGGCATCCATCAATCACTCCGGCCACGGCATCTATCAATGCTGAGCGTTGTTCGTGAATCGCTGTGGTGAAATCAAAGAACGGAACCGCCTGCATGGTCTGCTTTTCTTAATTATACTGATCTGCGAAGGCGAGAAAATCTTCATAAGAACGGATATAATCAGCCTCATCGTAATGCATTGAGGCCAACACAAGGCAAACCCCGCCGCCTGAAAAATCGTCTATCGTTCTCCAGACACCCGCCTCAACGACGACACCAATATGCGGACGATTTAGAAGAAACGTTTTGCGATTACGGCCATCCTCCAGATGTAAGCTGAAGCTTCCAGAAAGAGCCAGAAACAACTGTCGAAGGCGTTTATGTGCATGCCCGGCTCGCACGGAACCGCTGGGCACGTCGTAGATGTAATATGCGCGGGCGATGTCAAAGGGCAAATGCCTTCCAGTTTCGATCACCGTCAGATTACCGCGAGCATCGACAATTTTTGGTAGCTCTACGGGATACCATCTCTGTGTCATTCTAGATGGAGGCTCGGTAATCTTCGAGCCACTCCTTTGATAAATTCCCAGGTCTAATTATCGAGTATGTTTCACACCGAAAAAGGCCGAGCGCTACCAGAGGGCATGGCAATAGCCGAAAGGAAATTGATGATCAACCAGTGGTTGTACGCTTTCCCCGTTGTTATCCCCGTTGTAATTGTGCGGCTTTGTCTAAAATAATGAGCGGGACG
>CAZMAC010000028.1:0-5103 GCA_964564085.1 uncultured Hyphomicrobiaceae bacterium | reverse complement strand
GGGCCGGAGAACATTGATCCCTAATACCGGATCTCGTGTTATGAAGACTATAGGCGCGACCACCTAATCGTAACGGCCCCCACGAAATGGTCCATCTGGGATATTCTTGCAGCGTTGGCCTTATGGGCCAGGTCGAGCATTGTTCTCGGAGCCGCTTATGCGAGCGGAGCAGCAATGCGGCTCGGCTTAGCACATAGGTCTGCGCTGCCGGTGGCCCATAGCCAATCGACGCCCGAGAATACAGCCGTATCCTTGAAAAGTTTCATGAATGCTGATGCCGGACAGTTATGGAGGCTCTGGGCGATACCGATGGAGTTCTCGTCGTCGATGAGACCGGGTTCCTCTGGGCATGGTCAATGTGGCGCCGAAACCATCAAGCAAACGCCACCATCGCACACAGAAAATCCAGAAATACGCAACTGTAGTACTACAGCGTGTCTCCCAAAAGTGGGTGCCGATTTTGGGACAAAAGACACGCTAAAACAAACAACTAAAGCGTTTCGGTGAATACCATTTACCGTGACACGCTTTAGGAGCAGGCCTTCATTTTTTCTTGAATTCCGCCATGCCGGCGCGGGCGAGTTCGTCGGCGCGTTCGTTTTCCGGTTCGCCCGCATGGCCCTTGACCCAATGCCAGTTCACCTTGTGACGCTCACGGGCTTCGTCCAGCTGTTCCCAGAGATCGGCATTCTTGACGGGCTGCTTTGACGCCGTTTTCCAGCCATTGCGTTTCCAATTGGCGATCCATTGGGTGATGCCTTTACGCAAATATTCGGAATCTGTGTGAAGTTCGGCGCAGCAGGAACGGTTCAGTATCGTCAGGGCCTCGGTTGCGGCGCGGAGCTCCATACGGTTATTGGTCGTGTGTGGTTCTCCACCACTGATTTCCTTACGCTTATCGCCATAGATCAAAACGGCGCCCCAGCCGCCGGGACCGGGATTGCCCGAGCAGGCGCCATCGCTGTAGATGACGACCGGCTGCGCGTTTTTCGATTTTTCTTCGCTCACAATCCGTAGTCCTTTGCGGAATTGACCTGTTGGTGAAACCGCAATTTGCGCCGGTATTCAAGAGGATCTTTCGGCTTAACAAGTGCCGTTTCATCAGTGTGAAACCAGTCATAAAGCCGCGTCAGCAAAAATCGTAAGGCCGCGCCACGGGCCAGAACCGGCAAGGCTTCGATTTCAGCCTGCTCAAGCGGACGCATTCGGCTATAGCCCCGTAGCAAGGCTCGTGCCTTGGTGACATTAATTGTATTGGGCTGTTCGAAACACCACGCATTCATGCAGATGGCGAGATCATAGGCAAACAGATCGTTGCAGGCGAAATAAAAGTCGATCAGCCCTGAAATTTCATCCCCAAGAAAGAAGACATTGTCGGGGAAAAGATCGGCATGAATGACGCCCTCGGGAAGGTTAGAAGGCCAATGATCCTGCAAAAAGCGCAGTTCCTGCGAGATGTCTTCTGTCAGCCCGCTTGCAAGCTCATCCGCGCGCCCGTCGGTTTGCTCAACCAGCTTTTGCCAGCCATTGGCTGAGAGCGAATTTTTCCGCTGCAAGCTGAAGCCGCGCCCGGCCAGATGCAGGGCGGCCAGCGCTTCGCCAAGCCTGGCGCAATGCTCGGGGCGCGGACGCCGGATCGAATAGCCTTCCAGATAGCTGATGAGCGCGGCCGGCCTCTCAGCAAGGCATTGAAGCGACTTGCCGGAGCGGTCCCGGATGGGCGTGGGGCAGAGGATGCCCTGTTGAGCCAGATACTCCATCAATCCAAGAAAAAACGGCAGATCCCCTTGGCTGACGCGCTTTTCATAGAGCGTTAAAATGAAAGATCCGCCGCTTGTCGTCAGGAAGTAGTTGCTGTTTTCAACGCCCTCCGCGATCCCTTTTACAGAGACAAGCGTGCCGACATCGTAACGGGCTAGAAACTCAGTGAGTTCCTCGTCTGAAACGTCGGTATAGACGGCCATCGCGACTCACGCCGCATTATTATGCAGCGCTTTGGGAAGTTTGAACGTTACATCTTCCGTCGCCGTCAATACCGTTTCCACCGTCACATCGCGGGTCTCGCGAAGTACGTCGATAATCTCCTGCACCAGATGCTCAGGCGCGGAAGCGCCCGCGGTCAGCCCAAGGCTTTTCAGGCCTGCAAAATGATCCGGCGGCAGATCGCGGACTGTCTGGACCAGCATGGCTTTTTCACAGCCCGCTTTCCGTGCAACCTCAACGAGGCGCATCGAATTGGAGCTGTTCGGCGCGCCTACGACCAGCACCGCATCGGCGCGGGGCGCAATCGCTTTAACCGCTTCCTGCCGGTTGGAGGTTGCATAGCAAATATCGTTTTTGCGCGGGCCGACAATTTCAGGAAAACGCTGCTTCAGCACTTCGACGATTTCGCGCGTATCGTCCACGGAAAGTGTCGTCTGCGTTACATAGGCAAGTTTTGCCGGATCACGCGGCGTGAAGGACCGTGCGTCGTCCACGGTTTCAATCAGCGTCATCGCTCCGTCCGGAAGCTGTCCCATCGTTCCGACGACTTCGGGGTGTCCGGCATGGCCGATAAGAAGAATTTCATGCTCGCGATTGAATTGCTGCTCCACCTGAACATGCACTTTCGAAACTAGGGGGCAGGTTGCGTCAAGATGAAACAGGTTGCGGCGTGCGGCCGTCTCGGGCACCGCTTTGGGAACGCCGTGAGCCGAGAACACCACCGGCGCATCGGTATCGGGAATTTCCTCAAGCTCCTCGACGAAGATTGCGCCCTTGGCCTTGAGGTCTTCCACGACGGTGCGGTTGTGAACGATTTCATGGCGGACATAGACCGGCGCGCCAAATCGCTCCAAAGCCAGTTCCACAATCTGGATCGCCCGGTCGACACCGGCGCAAAACCCGCGTGGAGCCGCCAGGAATATTGTGAGCGCAGGCTTGCCCGTGGACGGATCTGCCGGTTCGCGCTGTCCTTGAATGGAGGTCATATGAAGCCAACCCTGTTCTGGCTGCAAGCCGATCTATATGTGCAATAACATCCTGTTAGCTGGCAATATAAGGCGACTCACCTATTTTAACGATAGTCCTTTGTCGATATTGATCATTGCCAGATGCGTATGTGGGGAAGTAAGGAGGCCTATATGCGGTTCCCCTGCTCATGACGACAGTCTTAATGATCGAAATTCATCGATGCTCGTGATATTTGACTTAAATCAATTGCTCTGCATCGTATAGACTAATCAGCGTCAGGCTGAAACGAAAAGCTGTGTCACAGAGTGTCCGCATTCGGCGGCTAATCGATGTATATGAGACAATATACGCCGGAAAAGAACAATGATCGAAATCGGATCTGTGAGGGGATAAAGTGGATCGAACGATTTGGAACGCAATGATCGCCGCTGCTGCGCGCATAACGGCCCTCATCGGCCTGTGTTTCGTCCTGGCAGCTTGCGGCGTTTCACAACTCACGGCGCCCTTCCAAAACGGCCTCTTCAGCGGCGGCGATGATGAGGAACAAACGGCTTCGCAGTCGGCTCCGGCTACCACAGCGAGCATCCTTGCGGCGGATCAGACCGCACAGGCAGGAGCAAACGATCTGACAACCGGAAGCATCGGCTGTCCGAGTTTCGACGTGTCTGCCGGCGACCGGACAATTACCTTCCATGCGCCGGGATCGCTTGCGGATAATCTTTCCGTGATGCATCGCGGCGAAATCACCAAGACGGCGCGCGAATGCGGTCCGTCCTCGAATGGCCTTTCCTTGAAATACGGGTTTTCAGGCCGTGTGCTGCTCGGTCCGAAGGGGAAAGCGGGCTCGATAACGCTTCCGGCAAAGGTAACGGTGGTTCAAGGCGCCCAAGGCACGCTGAAAACCGAGACGGTCCGAGTCGTCGTCAATGTTCCCGCAGGCTCAACGGCCGGTTATTTCTCCGAGGTTCGGCAGATCGATTTGCCGGTTCCGCAAGGCGTTTCGCCGAAAACATACCGTATCTATGTCGGCTTTGACCGTTCCGCCTCCGGAGCGAGCTGAATTTAACAAGTCGTCTTTGTTTTTTTGCGAAATTTCGAAATAAAACATTATAGTAGATAATTATTAAATATAATGCGGGCAGGATTGCAATGAGGGATCCTATCCGCTATGTATATTTTTCAAGCTGCACGACGCTTGCGGAAGAGACCGGAACATCCGGCGCCGAAGGAGCAACCGCCCCGGAACCTCTCAGGCAAAAGGACCGCCAGCGGACGGCACTCTGGAAAGAAGCCTCGGCTCGATCAGCCGGGTCTCACCGAAGGGGTAAGCCATATTGCTCTAATGAGCATGTGGTGAATTCTCTCAGGTCGCCTGACAGAGGGGGCTAGCTGTTCGGTAAAACGAGCAATTCTAGCTCCTGCTTTGTTGGATTTAATATGGCGGCCCCAGACCAGAACGTTTGCAAGACTGATCTCTATTTCACGCCGCTTCATGCCCTGCACAGCGAGTTGGGCGCAAAAATGGTGCCCTTCGCCGGTTATGAGATGCCGGTCACCTTCCCCCAAGGGCTGATCAAGGAACATCTGCACACACGCGAGGCCGCCGGGCTGTTCGATGTCTCTCATATGGGCCAGGCCGTCCTCAGCGGCCCCAATCATCAGGAAACGGCAGCCGCGCTCGAAGCGCTGGTGCCTGCCGATATTGCGGGGCTGGCTCGCGGCCGGCAGCGTTATACACAGCTCTTGAATGATGAAGGCGGCATTATCGACGATCTCATGGTGACGCGCCCCTTATGGGCCGGAGAAGATGGAAAGCTCCTGCTCATTGTCAATGCCGCGCGGAAAGACGTCGATTACGCACATATTGATGCGCATCTGCCCTCTGCCGTGACGCTGTCCCGACTGGAGGAGCGCGCGCTGCTTGCGCTGCAAGGCCCGGCGGCGGCACAGATTATGGCCGATATCTGTCCGGACGCGGCAGAGCTGAACTTTATGACAGCCTCGACTGCACAGCTTTATGGCATCGACTGTCATATCAGCCGCTCCGGCTACACCGGGGAAGATGGTTTTGAGATTTCACTTGTCGCGGAAAAGGCAGAAGATCTGGCACGCCGCTTGCTTGATCGGCCGGAGGTGATGCCGGTCGGATTG
>CAZMAC010000027.1:0-13910 GCA_964564085.1 uncultured Hyphomicrobiaceae bacterium | reverse complement strand
TAAACCGACTGACGAAATGATGCGTTGGCCCTGATCTTCGATGAGCTGGATCGGAATCGATGCATCGGCGTCAACGTCAAAGACCTCATCCTGAAGCAGCTTGTAGCTGGGTTGCAGCCAGACATTTTCCGTCAATGCAAATCCGACGCGTATCGCACCACCGGTTTTGCGCTGTTGAAAGCCAGACTCATCCGTGAAGTCGTTTTCCTTGTGAAACAGATCAAAGCCAGCAGAGATGTTTTGATCAAGGAAGCGCGGTTCTGTAAAGCTGAGGTCAACCTGGAGGTTCTCGGCGCTACCTGCCAGTTTCAAACGTAAAAACTGTCCCTTACCGAGCAGGTTCCGCTCCGTGAAGGCCACTTCACCGATAACCCCGACACTGGACGAGAAGCCGCCGGCCAGCGAAAGTTCGCCTGTCGCCTGCTCTTCGACGAGGAAGTTCAAAACGACACGGTCGGGCGCAGACCCCGGTTCGCGGGTGACTTTCACGGTTTTAAAGAAGGCGAGTTTTTGCAGCCGGTTTTTTGCTTGGTCGACGAGGAGGCGATTATACGCATCACCTTCAGCCAACCGGATCTCGCGGCGGATCACATAATCGCGCGTCCGCGCATTTCCGACCACGTTGATGCGCTCGATATAAACGCGGGGGCCCTGCTCGACCACATAAGTCACAGCAATAATGCGAGCAATCGGATCGCGTTCGACGCGCGGGCGGATCTGACCGAATGCATAGCCCTGCTCGGCGACGGCGATCGTCAGTTTTTCGGTCGAGTTATCGACCTGCTCGGCATTGTAGATTTCGCCCTGCTCGGTCAGAACGTCCCCGCGAAGCGAGTCCGGATTGATCGAAGGCAAGGTCGACTCGATATTGATCGGACCGAAATTGTAAAGTTCGCCTTCTTCGACCGTAAAGGTGATGAAGAAGCCTTTACCTTCGGGATCGAGATCGGCCACGGCCGATACCACCCTGGCGTCAGCGTAACCGTTTTTCAGATAGTAACGGCGAAGCAGCTCACGATCGAGGTTCAGCCGGTCCGGATCGTAAACATCGGTTGATTTGAGGAAGCTGAGAAGATTGGACTCCGTCGTCGTTATCACGCTGCGGAGTGAGGAATCGGAAAAAGCGCGATTGCCGATAAAATTGATACTTAAAACCTTCGTTTCAGGACCTTCCTGGATGACGAAAGCCAAGTTTACCCTGCCATTATCGAGATTGATAATCTGGGCATCGACCTGAACAGCGTAATAGCCCGAACGGCGGTAGACATCGAGAATACGCTGTACGTCCGACTGAACTTTGGCGCGTGAGAAAACGGAGCGTGGCTTGAGCTGCACCTCAACGGCCAGCGTCTCATCCTTAATGTCTTTGTTCCCTTCGAAAACGACCTGATTGATAATCGGGTTTTCGTTGAGAATCGTGACCGTAACGATGCCGCCGCTCTGATTGATATTGACGTTTTCGAATAATCCCGTTGCGATCAGCGCCTTGACGCTTTCATTCGCCTGGAACGCATCGTAGCGGTCGCCAACATTGAAGGCGAGGTAGCTTTTGACGGTTTCAGGCGCAATGCGCGTGTTCCCGACAACACGTATGTCGCGGATGACGGGCCCTGACTGGGCGTAAGCATAGTTTGGCTGAAAGAGGCTGATTGCTTCGGACCACATGCAAGCAGCCACAAGCAAACAGACTATAAGTTTCAGGCTTTTCATTGCCGTCCACAACATTCGTTTTTCTTGCCCCCGTAACGCCGGTCCCCTAGACGCCAGCAAGCTTTAATTAGAAGCCACGTTATTATGTCTGCAACGTGGCTCGCGCTGGCATCGTTTAAGTTCGTCGCTGAATGTAACCCCCCGGCCACATTCATTGGAACTGGTCCGTTCATTTAATTCTGGGTGTCTCCGCGCGCGTTCAGTTTGTCACCTTAAACGTCAAACGCCCCTACTAACCCATCTGACGCCAAAGATGAATCACATCGTTCCGCGTCGCAAAAAGCATTAGCATGATCACAAGAGCGAAGCCAATTCTAAAACCGATTTCCATCGCCCTTTCGCTCAATGGGCGGCCGCGTATGGCTTCTATGCCATAGAACAAAAGGTGACCGCCATCCAACATGGGGATCGGGAACAGATTGAGCAGGCCGATATTTATGGAAATGATCGCAATCCAACGGATCAATTCAACAAAACCGAACGATGCCACTTCTCGCGAAAGCTGAGCAATCCCGATAATACCGCGAACCTCATCCCCCGATGCTTGCTGGGTAACCAGCTTCTGAATGAAAATCACGGGTTGTTTGAGCCAGAAATACGTCTCGCTCAGACTTTGCGAAAAAGCGCCTGAGGGGCCTAGCTCCTTGTAAACCGGCCTTTCTGCTTCGAATACAATCCCTAACCGTCCGATTTTTGTCGCTTTACCGAAGCGATCTTTCACTTCTGTCGCTTCAGGCGTTGCGGCCAAGGATACGAGCTGGCCATTGCGCTCAACAACAATCGAAAGCTCATTGCCAGCATTTGGCGAAACGCTACGGATAACGTCTTCGCGGCCTTCGATTCCCTTCCCATTGATTTTGCGAATAATGTCGCCGGTCTGAAAGCCGGCTCTTTCAGCCGCACTATTCTTTCTGACCTCTGTAATGATCGGTTCCTCGAACTGCAGCCCCAGCCGGCCAACACGTGCCTTATTGCCGAGTACGTCCTGAATCTCGGTCAAAACGGGCGTTGCGGTCAGATTTACGAGGCTGCCATTGCGTTTGACCTGAAAAGAAAGATCTGTTTCAGCGTTCAACAAAACGACACGCATGACGTCCGCGCGGCTTTCCACCTCAGAGCCTTCGACGGATCGAATAAGATCGCCCGGCTGGAATCCCGCTTTTACGGCTGAACTGTCTTCAGTTACAGCAAGAACACGCGGTTCAAGTATCGGCTTTCCATAGAAAAAGAACAGGCCGGTAAAAACGATGAGAGCAAGAATGAAATTCGCAAGTGGCCCGGCCACAACCACCGCGGCGCGTTGAGCAACCGGCTTTGCGTGGAAATTGCCGCGCCGGTCTTCTTCCGAAAGAGCGCCTATATCGTCCTGGCTCGGCACGCTGGCCGCATTTTCATCCCCCTTAAATTTGACATATCCGCCAAGCGGAACCCAGGCAACGCGCCACCGGGTTCCCTTGCTGTCGTAAAATCCGCCAATTTCCGGTCCGAACCCGATCGAAAAGGTCTCCACGGTCACGCCGAAATAGCGCGCAACCAGAAAATGGCCCAACTCATGGACAAAGACGACCACCCCGAGCACGAACAAAAACGGCAGCACCCAGGAAAGATAAAACCAAACCGTTGTCCATAGGCCTGTATCGGCAAGAACAGTCATGCAATTCAACTCCGCTTCGTCCTGGAAGTTGCGCGGCGTAAGCACCAGAAACGGGAATGAATCTCTTTCTCCCGTTTACTCCGGAGCCAGTTCTCGTCCCATGACAACAGAACATGGCTCAGTCTTTATTCGCGCGCTTCTTATCCGAAAATCGGCGTCCAATTTTCCTTAGCTAGCCTGGAAAATGTCACGCCATTTACAATTCCTATTTAGGCCGTCTTGAAAAAAACAGCCTGCCTTCCGAAAATCTCAATTCGCCTGCTTTTCATAAAAGAAAGACGTCTTTCGATCCTTACAGCCGTGTCTCACGGCGGCTCACATCCGCAACTTCCGGCATCAGGCTCTTTTCTCACGCTGCACAGAAACGTTCCGCAAGCCGTCTGGCCGCCTTATCCGTTTCGATGACCTCATCAAGATTGGAGGCGCGAGCGATGCCGATTTCCGAATTCGACGCCTCGATCACATCCTCCACAATTCTGGGTATCGCTATAAAGCCGATTTGGCCAGAAAGAAAGTTGGCCACGGCGATTTCATTTGCCGCATTTAAGATCGTCGGAGCGGTGCCGCCAGCTTTCATGGCCTCACGCGCTACGCGCAATGCCGGAAACCGGACTTCGTCGGGTGGCTCAAAAGTCAGCTGACCGAGATCGGCCAGGTCGAGCCGGGCCGTCGGCGCGGGCATACGTTCAGGCCAGGCCATACTGTAGGCGATGGGAGTTCGCATATCCGGCGCGCTCATCTGCGCCAACACCGATCCATCGCAATATTGCACAAGGCAGTGAATGATCGATTGCGGATGCACCAGAATGCGCAACTGATCAACGCTGACCGGAAAAAGATGATAAGCCTCAATCAGCTCCAACCCCTTATTCATCAGGGTCGCGGAGTCGATGGTGATCTTGCGCCCCATCGACCAATTCGGATGTTTGAGCGCTTGTTCAGGCTTTGCCTCCTTGAGGCGGTCTGCGCTCCAATCCCTAAAGGGGCCGCCCGAAGCCGTCAGCGTAATCGCTTCGATGCAGTGGGAAGGGGACGGATCGATTGCCTGGAAGGCCGCCGAATGCTCGGAATCGACGGGCAGCAGCGTTGCGTTGGCGTCTTTGACCGCGTCGAGAAAAACCTCACCCGCAGAGACCAGACACTCCTTATTGGCGAGGGCCAGACAGGTTCCCTGGCTCGCGGCCGCAAAGGTCGGCTTGAGACCAGCCGCGCCGACGATCGCCGCCATGATCCAATCGGCCTTCAACAGTGCGGCTTCGCAAACTGCCTCCTCACCGGCGGCGGCCTCAATGCCGGTGCGGGAAAGGCAATCTTTCAGAACTCCGTATTGCTCAGGATCGGCAATGGCGGCGTGTTTGGCCTTATGGCGGATGGCAAGCTCGGCGAGCTTGCGGGCGTTCGAGCCCGCAGTCAGCGCCACAACCTCAAACCGGTCCGGCGATCGTCCGATCAAGTCGAGCGTGCTTTCACCGATCGAGCCGGTCGCGCCCAGGATCGTGGCTTTACGCGGCTTCATTCCTCGCCCTTATTTTGCCTGCAGAGTGCGATTGGCAGGCGATGTTCTGGCCCCATCTTGAGATCATTTCAGCTTGCAACGATCTCCACTTATTCCATTGGCTTAATCGCGATGATTTCGAATGAGGTCAATTCACAATCAAAAAGGCCGTCGCGCTCTTTGGTTTTAGAGTAAACTTGCCAAGCGATATGTGTTCCCTCAGGCCGAGATTTTGAATTATGTTTTGCTTTACCCACTTCAAGCCGGGCGATCATTGCCTTTAATTCGTTCTATGGCCAGAACAATAATGCCTGGCCGGGATGAGCGGGGTCGATACTCCATGCAAAAATCGCTGCGGCAATTGCCGCAAGGATCAAACCGTCGATCCGGTCGAGAACACCGCCATGCCCCGGAATGAGCCCGCTTGAATCTTTCATTCCAAAAGTGCGTTTGATTGCGGACTCACCAAGATCGCCGACTTGCGCAATCAAAGCCAGGATCACGGCCAGAAGGCTCAGCCAAAAACTGGGCATACCGGCAAACGCGCCAAAGATGGCCCCCGCCAATCCCGCTGAGACTGTACCGCCAATGAGCCCGGACCATGTTTTCTTCGGCGAAATGCGCAGCGCAAGCTTCGCCCCCCCAATCCATCGCCCAAACAGAAATGCCGCGCTATCGGTCGTCCAGACGATCGCGAAAAGATAAAGGATGATGAGGACGCCGTATTCCGGATCGCCCCGCAACCAGATGAGCGCGACAGCGGGAAAACCGGCATAATAAACGCCTGCCGCTGACCACCAGGCTTGCGGGCGCTCTTCCTTGAGCCGTCTCATCAAGAAGACAACGCTTGTGCCCGCAATCACAGTCAAGAGCGCACAGGATGGACAACCGCGCGCGGACGCAAAAGCTGCCGCCGATGTCGTCAATAGCTGCACCGCTGATGAGGCATCGAGCCCCTGTCCGCGGACGAGCCGTCCCCATTCCCAGGCCATGGCCGCGGTGAAAATCGCGATCAGCAGCGCAAAGCTCTCAACACTGTTCAGCGTAAGGAACAGCGCAATGCATATCAGCACCAGAGCGGAATAAACACGGATCATGAAGCCAGCCGAGGCGATGTTGGAGGCCGTCTGTTTGCTCTGCGAAAGCCCCGGCAGGTTCATCACGCGCTGCATTTTGCGTTCAGGCCTCCAAAGCGGCGCTCGCGGCTTTGAAATCGCAAAACGGCATCAAGAAGCATGTCTTTGGTAAAATCCGGCCAGAACGCATCGAAGAACACGAATTCGGAGTAAGCGCATTGCCAAAGCAGAAAATTGCTGACGCGCTGATCGCCGCCCGTGCGGATCAGAAGGTCGGGTTCGGGAATGTCAGCGGTGTCGAGATGGTCCGCAAAGTTTTCGGCCGTGATCTCCTCAGCGCGCATTGCGCCGCGTTCAACCTTTGCAGCGAGCGCACGTGCCGCGCGCACGATTTCGTCGCGCGCTCCGTAATTGAAAGCCGTCGTTAGCACGAGGCCCGTATTGTCCTTGGTCAGATCGATCGCGTCGCAAATGAGATTGACCACCTCTTTGTCGACCCCGTCATATGTACCGATCGACCTGATCTGGACATTTTGCCGATGCAAATCAGCCAGATCGCGTTTGATAAAGAGCTTCAAAAGCCCCATGAGATCGCTGATCTCGTGAGACGGGCGCCGCCAGTTTTCCGAGGAAAAGGTGTAAAGCGTTAGATAGGAAATACCGAGTTCCGCGGCGCCTCTGACACAGGAGCGCACAGCTTCAACGCCGCGGCGATGGCCCTCAGCACGCGGAAGGCCTCGTTTTTTTGCCCATCGGCCGTTGCCATCCATGATGATGGCGACATGGCGGGGAAATGAAGATGCAATATTTTCGAATGATTTATGATCTGCCGGAATCGTCACAATTTTAACCCGTTACAATTTTCGTTAGCAATTTTTCCGGCTTATGACCGCCGGCGGTTAGACTTGCATGATCTCTGCTTCTTTTGCAGCTAATGCAGTATCAATTTCCTTAATTGTCTTATCGGTCAAGTCCTGTACTTTTGCTGAAAGCGTGCGGTGCTCGTCCTCCCCGATTTCATGATCTTTTTCCTGGCGCTTCAGCGTATCCATACCGTCGCGCCGGACGTTGCGGACCGAAACACGCGCCTGCTCGGCATATTTGGCCGCGATTTTGGTCAGCTCCTGGCGCCGCTCCTGGTTAAGTTCAGGGATCGGCAGGCGCAGATTGGTTCCATCGACGACCGGATTCAGCCCCAGGTCAGATTCGCGGATCGCCTTTTCAACCGCGGCTACCTGGCTCTTATCCCAGACAGAGACGGCAATCATGCGCGGCTCCGGCACGGAAACGGTAGCCACCTGATTGATCGGCATCTTAGCGCCATAAGCGTTAACCATGATCGGATCGAGCAGGCTGGCGCTTGCACGTCCAGTGCGCAGGCCGCCGAATTCCTGCTTCAGCACCGACACCGCGCCATGCATACGTTTTTCAAGATCCTTAAGGTCGAAACTCTCATCGCTCATCTTGTTGGTTCCTTATTCTCAGGTTCCAGGATGCGATTTAATCCTGTGGTAAAGCCTTGCGTGAATTCGCGCAACCTCATCCGGTATTGTAAGGGTTGGTGCGTGTAAAACCGCACATAATTGGCCCCTAATCCGCCGTGACGACAGTCGATGTCAGCTCACCGGCAAGCACGCGCGCAAAGCTGTCTTCAGCATCCGCTGAAAACACAACAATCGGAATTTTCGCATCGCGCGCAAGAGCAAAAGCGGCAGCGTCCATCACTTTAAGGTTCCGGGCGAGCGCTTCATCGTAAGTCAAGCGGTCATATCGAGTGGCTTGCGGGTTCTTTTTCGGATCTTCGGAGTAAATACCATCGACTTGAGTGGCTTTCATGATCACATCGCAGCCCATTTCCGCCGCGCGCAAGGCGGCTGTCGTATCCGTCGTAAAAAAGGGGTTTCCGGTGCCGCCGGCAAAAATCACGATCCGGCCCGCATCCAGATCCTCAATAGCGCAATCGCGATTGAAAATCTGCGTCACAGACTGAACCGGAATGGCGGAGTGGATTGCTGTCTTCATCCCGGTCTGCTGAAGCGCGTTGCTGAGTGCGAGCGCGTTCATGACCGTTGCCAGCATCCCAATATAATCGGCTTTGACCCGGTCCATGCCGGAGGCAACGCCTGCCATTCCCCGAAAAATATTGCCGCCGCCAATGACGATGCAAATCTGCGTTCCAGCGTGCGCTGCGACGCCGATTTCCCTGGCAAAACGTGTCGCCGCATCAGGGTCCACGCCATAATGCCCCGAGCCGAGCAACGCTTCGCCTGAGAGCTTGAGAAGCGCTCTTTTGTAGAGGGGGGCGTGAGAAGCGTCTGCGGCCATGCTTCTTTGTCCTGATTCTCACCGCAAATCGAAAGAAGGCAACGCGAAACGGCGTGATTTAGATAGGGTCCGATCTTTGATTGCGGGAGAGGCCGCATCTTGCACGGCCTGCCCCGGTCCGCAAATCGAGCCTTAGCCCGCCGCCGCCGCAGCGACTTCGGCGGCAAAATCACTTTCTGTCTTTTCGATGCCTTCACCGAGAGCGAAGCGTACAAAACCCTTCACTTTGATCGGCGCGCCCGCCTCTTTCTCGGCCGCTGCAACGGCCTTCTCGACAGTCATATCAGGGTCGACAACAAATTCCTGCTTGAGCAGGACGGTCTCCTTGAAAAACTTCTGCAGACGGCCAGTCACCATTTTCTCAATGACATTTTCCGGCTTGCCGGACTCCTTGGCCTGTTCGGTGAAGATCGCCTTTTCGCGCTCCACAATCTCCGGATCGACCTCGTCGGCGCTCAATGCGAGGGGGTTTGTCGCGGCGACATGCATCGCGATCTGACGTCCGATTTCGGCAAGTTTGGTCTGATCGCCTTTCGACTCCAGCGCAACCAGAACACCGATCTTGCCAATTTCGGGCGCCACGGCGTTGTGGATGTAATTCACGACAACGCCATTGGAGACGTTGATGTAAGCGGCGCGGCGCAGGCTCATATTCTCGCCGATCGTACCGACCATTTCCGTAATATAATCCGATACGGATTTACCGCCCGGCATTTTCGAGCCTGCCAGCTTTTTAACATCGCCCTTTGATTTCAGGGCAAGGCCGGCGATCTCTCTGACCATCGATTGAAACTGTTCATTGCGTGCGACGAAATCGGTCTCGGAATTGACCTCAACGACCGCACCGCCTTTATTATCCGTTGCAAGGCCGATCAGCCCTTCAGCCGCTACGCGGTCGGCCTTCTTCGCGGCCTTTGAGAGCCCCTTTGTCCGGAGCCAGTCGACCGCCGCCTCCATGTCTCCGCCGGTCTCGGTCAGAGCCGTCTTGCAATCCATCATGCCTGCGCCGGTTTTCTCACGCAGGTCTTTCACCATCTGTGCTGTAATTGCAGCCATATCCGCATCCGTTTTCTAAGGCATTTCCAGAACGGACGACGTTGATGTTCCATCCGGAAATGCGATCAACACCTTACAAGAGCGATACCAGTCCGCCTCGCCGCAGCTCATCGGCGTGAAATCGATTATGCCGGTTCTGCAGCTTCTGCCGGCTCAGACGCCGTTTCTTCCTTAAGCTTTTTGGCTTCCTCGATCCAGCCGCTCTTTGAAATTTTACCCTTGGCATTGAGCATTTCGTCCAATTCTTCCAGATTTTCCGTAGTTAACTCAGAAATCTGCCAAAAATGGAAAATCCCTTGATCGTTGAGCTTTTTCGCCCAGCTCTTGCCGACACCGGTAAGCTTGGTCAAATCGTCGGCTTCACCATCAGGCGCCGACAATGCTTTAAAGCTGGGAGTTGCTGGCGGCGCAATCGGGCCTTCATCAGCGGCCTTACCGTTCGCCTTGGCGGGTTCTTCATCTAAATCTTCCGCGACAGGGTCCGCTGAAGCTCCGATGTCGATGCCGCCTTTAACGGCCGCGCGTTCAATTCCGTCAAGCGCAGCCCGCGCGATCAGATCGCAATAAAGCGTAATGGCACGGCCAGCATCGTCATTACCGGGGATCAGATGATCGATGCCGTCGGGATCGCAATTGCTATCGACAACGGCAACCACTGGAATGCCGAGCTTGCGCGCCTCCGCAACCGCAATCGACTCCTTATTGGTATCGATGACGAACATCAGATCCGGCAGGCCGCCCATATCGCGAATACCGCCAATAGCCAGTTCAAGCTTGTCGCGCTCACGCGTCAGATTAAGCAGCTCTTTTTTTGTCAGGCCATGCGCACTGCCTGAGAGAAGCTCATCAAGCTGGCGCAGGCGTTTGATAGAGTTTGTGATTGTCTTCCAATTCGTCAACATGCCGCCCAGCCAGCGGTGGTTGACGAAATATTGCGCCGAGCGCTTTGCCGATTCGGCGACGGCGTCCGACGCCTGTCGCTTCGTCCCCACGAAAAGGACGCGGCCTCCGCGCCCAACGATTTCGCTGACAGTCACCAACGCCTGATGGAGCAGCGGCACTGTCTGCGCCAGATCGATGATATGAATCTTATTGCGATCCCCATAAATGAAGCGATCCATTTTGGGATTCCAGCGATGCGTCTGATGACCGAAATGAACGCCAGCTTCGAGTAGCTGACGCATAGTAAACTGTGGCAGCGCCATGGGCCTGCTCTCCTCTTTTCCGGTTTAACCTCCGCGGACCATGTCGGCTTGGGACTTCCCAAGGCACCGGATCGCGTGAATGAAAGGCAAAGCGCCTCTTCAAGCGTAAAGTCCGCGTGTGTGATGCTGGCGTTATAGGCTGCACCGCCGGATTTGGCAAGCGGCGGGTGCGCAAATCAACCGTTAGGGTTCAAGCCCTCATTATTTCATAATCTTTTGCAAAAATTTGAATATTTCCCATAACTCAATCACAACTTCTTTACCAAGATTGAATTAATCTCTGGAGACGCTAAAGTAATTTGAGCTTGACTCGAAGGGAGTTACGCCATGGATCGCCGCTTGCATTCACACCTCGCTCGCGCATTTAAATATAAATCGCTTTCTTTCAAAGCTGGTCTATTTTTTCTATCTATATTTATTCTTCCAGCTTACGCTAGCGCACAAAATATCTTTTCATTTAAAGATGATCGCCAATTAAAAACTGTAATGTCGGAACTTGCCGCCGCGTCAGCAAAGAATTCAAAACTTCCTGAACCTTGCCAATTGCATATAGTCGCCATAGCCGGTGGCCGTGAACTCTTTATAGGCGATACCTTTGATAGAATGAATACAGGTCTGGCCCGCGGCGTCATCGGTGACACGCATCTTGCCGAGTGTCAAATTGCCATGCATGAGCTCAGTCGCGACAGCGCCAATCAGCTGCTTGCCCGACTGGAACCCCAAGGCAATACCGTTCTCATTCTCGAGGCAACCTATATTCCTCTGACAGATAGTGTTGTCGCTTTTACTAAATTGCGGGACGGCACAGGTCGTTTCATTGGAGAAAGCGGACGCTATGATCTGCCTGTCGTACCAGTCAATATTATCACCACAGCTGCAATTTCACCGCCGAAGGTCGTAGTTAACCCCGCGCCCGCGCGAAAGCCTGTTCAAACCCTAAAACCGGCTGCGCTCCCCAAACCAAAACCCGCCGAACCGCCGAAATTGGTCGACAAATTTCTGACCGAGGTGCATTTCGACTCCGGTAGCGCTGATATCACAGTTGTGGGGGACCGGAAAATCAAACAGGCGATCGAGGCCATCAAAAAGCAGAACCCGCAACAAGTCCGTATTCTTGGTTTTACCGATAGCAAGGGCGATGCGGCTGCCAATAAATCTGTTGCCACCGCAAGAGCCGACAGCGTTGCGCGCATGTTGAAGAAAGCCGGTATAAACGTGCCGCTGGTCGTTGAAGGCAAAGGCGAGGAAGGCGGTCCCCATCAAATCCCCGACGGCGTTTCGGAGCCCCTTAACCGCTGCGTCGGCATTATTGCGGTGGGTGTACCGGAGGCGCAATAAAAGCAATCCAGCTTCGATCGCACGATGAGAGAGGTTTTGCGGCCACGAATCCATTCGCCGTATTTCGGAGCGGATACGTCAAGCGTCGCTAGGCTCATCCCGTTTAGTCCAAGACCACGTGGCATCTCTATGGCAGTGTTCCGTACGGAACCTGTAAATGTACCGTTTGCAGTGGGAACATTGGTCCTCATTCTGATCGGATCACGAACAAAAACACCACTTGTCAGCGCGAACGACCCGCCATCGTCGAAGATGTCCAAAACTCCAAGCACCGGGTCGACCTAACCCATCACCTTCTGGCGCAGGTCGGCCATGATAATCTCCTGATCGAGTTCGGTTAGCGGCGCGAATGTCGAATCACCCACAAAGAAAAGCACCATAACCGCGCTCAGATCGGCCACGTCCACCTGGTGCGTTCCGCTAGTGGTCTGACTCTGACATTTCGATCCCTCAATGTCAGCCCAGCCCACTAGCTTAACCCTTTGTTTTGGTTCGACTTGTCCAAACAGAAATCCACTTATCATTGGATTCGTCTGTTTGGGTCGAACCACTAGAGCGTCCCACAATGATGATGTCGTGCTACATAGATTAGAAGCGCATTTCGAACTTCGCTTCGACCCCATAGCTCTCAAAGCTTGATCCGATGCCATCCAAAAACCCCTCAATGCGCATGTTCGTGCCGGTTGCCAGACTATAGTTAGGCCCGAGATGGGTCCGACCGCGCAGGTTTTCAAAGTCTGGCCGGGTGGCACCTCCAGTGGTCGATGAGTAGATGCCTGACAAGCCACCGAACAGGGTCAGATCATCGGTTTTCGCGGAAAGCGGCATACTAAAATCAAGCCCCGCGGTGACCTGTGCCAGTCCGACGGTTTGTGCGGGGATCGTGTTACCCAGGCTGTCGAAATATGTCTGCTGTGTATCTTCGGTATAGGTAAAATCGAGCAGGGGCATCAGTGTGGCATTCTGGTACGAAAACTCGCCGGTTGCCCGCAGCTGTGCCAACCAGCGCCTGGTCTCGAAACTATCGCTGTAGGTCCCGATAGGTGAAATACGGTTGCTGGTTTCACCATAGAGAAACCGACCCTCAAAATACACCGGTTGAGAACCGTGCTTGGCCACGAAACAGGGCCCAACCATCCACCCATTTCCCGAAGCGCTGTTCAGGTCTGTTTCAAAGTGATCGAATTGTACCATGCCCCCAATGATTAAGTTGGGATTGATAAAATGGTGCGCTTCGATTGTCCCGAGTACATATGAGCTGC
This sequence comes from uncultured Hyphomicrobiaceae bacterium, assembly GCA_964564085.1. Classification (GTDB taxonomy): domain Bacteria; phylum Pseudomonadota; class Alphaproteobacteria; order Rhizobiales; family Rhodomicrobiaceae; genus JAHQVI01. Next base: position 789 of record CAZMAC010000027.1, on the reverse strand, counting down.
CATCAGACCAAGCATCGGTGATGCTTGCCCAGACATTCCCACGAGAGACACATCCATCAAGAGAACCCGACGCAGGTGTCGCCTGGGCGTTAAAGGAACCACAATCGCCGCCCTGCTGGAGAAAATGGACTAAGCCCGGCTGGTTAGTAGCCAAACGGTTCGCGCGATTTAACATGAACCCGGCAATTGCTCTTTGTGTTTCTTCGACAATCCTGCTGCGAACCACAACCGTGTTGGACACCGTGTTGCCATTGCCGGACCCATCCTGGGCCGCCGTCGCAGGCACCGTGACCGACACGTCGCCATTGCCGTCCGGCGTGATGGTAAGCGTGTAGACCGAGGGGCCGCCGGTGAGGCCGGTGACGCTGCCGTTGGCAACGGTGATCTCGCCGGCAGTCAGACCGGTGACATCCTCCGAGAAGGTTGCCGTGACCGTATAGGGCGCCGTGCCGTTCAGCGTCGCGGGGGCTCCCGACAGGGTCACCGTCGGGGCGGTGGCGTCAAAGCAGGTCACTGTCCAGTTTTGCCGTACTGCTCCTGGCGCTCCGGGCGGAACGAGGAGGCGAATATCAATTGTTGCACTGCCGCTTGCCGAGGCTGTGATATCGGTTCGGCTTGATTGACCGACGTCGTTGAAGTGGGTAACTGGGCTTGGAGCGGCAGGACCGGTGACTGTAAATTCTACGCCAGCGACACCGGGATCATTGAGTGGTCCGTAGCTATGAAAGCTGGATTCGAGAGCAATCACGGTTCCAGCCTGCAGGTTGCTGACTGTAACGTCGTCTAACC